>JAIRUY010000023.1 GCA_031254175.1 Treponema sp. | reverse complement strand
AAAAGCAGGTTATCAATTTCTGCAATAAGGTTTTTTCCTGTTACGCTAATTTTTCTGTCCATCATGCCTGAAAAAATACGCAGGGATTCGCCCAATAATTCACCAAAAGCGCCCGGCATTTTTAAATCCTGTTTTATACTCGCTTTTGACAGCATAACAAGCGCCTGAAATGTAACCGCACGATGAATGCCCGCTCTTAGAGCGCCTTCTGTAATGTTAAACGAACCTACGGAAAACAGTATGCGTCCGTAAGGAATAACAAGATTAAACGCGGTAATCCCCGCAATAATTATAATTACAGAAGGCAGCCTTGTTTTTTTTCCAGAAATAAAAACAAGAAACAAAAAAAACAGAAATTGAAGCACTCTGAGTTCTGTACTTGGATTAAACAGCAGCGCCGGCATCATTAGTATTCCCGCGACAAACAATGCTTTTGCGCTGAATGTGTTTTCGTAAATCTCTTTCCGACTTGTCATTTGCTGCATCCTTTGTCCGCAAGTCTGGCATAAAACTTTGACCGGCGGACAAACGCTTCGCAAAAAAAACCAAGAACAACGCCGGTAACAAGTCCGGATGCCAAAAACAGCGGCGCAATGTAGCGAACGCTGTCCTGAAAAATAAAAAGGCGGGCAAGCGCCAATTGCGCCATATTGGAAACCATTGCGCCTGCCGCTCCAATGCCAACAAATGTTATCCGTTCTTTTCCAAAAATACGGCGCAGGGCATACATCAGCATCGCGGAAAAAAATGTGCCCGCAAGAGAAAATAGAAAAACATACGAAAACAGCGTCCCTGTTATTAACGACTGCCCGAAAATTTTGATTCCAGTCAAAACCAAAAACGCGCGAAGGGAGAAGGAATCCAGGGCAAGCATCAAAGGCAGCATAGCAAGGCCGATACGCCAAAAAGGCAGAGGCTTTGGAATCATGTATTCAACAGCGGAAAGAAAGAGGCAGCAGGCTCCAAGAATGGCAGTTATTTTTGAAGAATAACTGGATGTTTCATCGTAATTTTTTTTACCAGACAACAGCGTCAACATCTTTTTCCTTTGTTCCTTCTATAACCAATAAAACATTATTGGGTAAACACGCAGCCCAGCTTCCGTGCCGCCTGACTTTTCCTGAAGCAACACAGGTTTGGTTTTGACACGGAGAAGACTCTACCCATGCGCAATTATCGTTTATACGCACAACAGTATTTCCCAAAGGGCCGGAAATAAAAACTGTTTCCTCAGTATCAAGCGGAAATGTCCATTCCCTGCCCTGGGCTCGTATCAATACCCTTTCTGCGCCCTGCGGTTTTACATACGCCGCATACGAAGAAAAAACCACAAGAGCGGCGGCAAACAGAATAATAAAAACATCCGTAATTTTCAGGGAAGATCGCATCATAAACAGCATAAGGCAAAAACCTGATACTTTACAATCCTTAATTAACTGGCTACATTGTTTCTATGAAAAAAATATCCTTAACCGGAATAAAACCAACCGGCGATTTGCACATTGGAAATTATTTCGGCGCGATAAAACCTGCGCTTGAACTTGCCAAAGAGTACGACGCGCGTTATTTTATCGCCGACTATCATGCTCTTAACACTGTGAAAGATCCAAAAGAGCTTAACTCCGCCATCAGGCAGGTTGCCGCCGGCTGGCTTGCCTCAGGGCTTGATCCTGACAAAGTTATTTTATACAGACAAAGTTCCATACCGGAAGTTTTTGAACTCACAACAATGCTCATGGCGTTTACATCAAAGGGACTGATGAACCGCGCTCATGCCTACAAAGCGGCAGTTCAGGCAAACAATGAAAGCGGTCATGATCCGGATGCCGGTATCAACATGGGTCTTTTTACATATCCTGTACTTATGGCGGCTGATATTATAATTTTTGATTCGGATGTTGTGCCGGTCGGCAAAGATCAGGTGCAGCACATTGAAATGGCGCAGGATATAGCGCAGTCCATAAATGCAAACTACGGCAAAGAAATTCTAAAAGTCCCACAGGCGGTTGTTCAGGAAAATGTCGCTGTGGTGCCCGGGCTGGACGGACGTAAAATGAGCAAGAGTTACAATAATGTCATTCCTCTTTTTCTGCCGGAAAAACAGTTACGCAAAACAATCATGAGAATAGTAACCAATTCCCAGTCCGTTGAAGAGCCGAAAGATCCTTCTGTATGCCAGATATTTCAGCTTTACAAACTTTTTGCGGAAACCTCTGAGCAGGATGCTCTTGCTTCCCGTTACCAAGCCGGAGGCATGGGATGGGGAGAAGCAAAGGAAGAACTGTTCCATGTTGTCAACCGGTGCATTGCTCCGGTAAAAGAGCGTTATGACGCAATCATGGCGGATATTCCGTCTCTTGATAAAATACTTGAAGAAGGCGCCGGAAAGGCTCGGCCCATTGCCGCTGCAACAGTAAGGCGCTTTCGCAAAGCGGCAGGAGTAGATTTATGAGTGTCATTTCTTGTATTGGCAGCGGCAATATGGGGTTTGCCCTGATGAAGGGAGCGTCTAACAGCGCACCCGGCATGAAAATAATTTTTACAGATACTGAAATTGAAAAAGCGATGAATGCGGCGGATTCCCTCGGAGCTGAAATAGCTAAAACAAATATTGAAGCTGTAAAAAAGTGCGACTATATTTTTCTTGCCGTTAAGCCGCAGATTCTTCCTCTGGTTTTTGCTGAAATAGCCGGTGTCATTGGAGAAAGAATCGGTTCCGGTTTATCTCCGGTAATTGTTTCCATGGCGGCTGGATGGTCCATCGAAAAAATACAGACAGTTATCGGACATAAAATGCCCGTCGTGCGTATACTGCCAAATACACCGGCTCTGATAGGAAAAGGGATGACCGCTTTTGTCTCTTCACCTGAAGTTCCTGCGGAAAAAAAATCGGAACTTAAAAAAATCCTTGCAGGAACAGGTATTGTCGATCAGATTGATGAATCCTTGATGGATGCCGTAACGGGACTTTCAGGATCGGGACCTGCGTTTGTATATCTTTTTCTTGAAGCATTGGCGGACGGAGGGGTGCTCGCCGGACTGCCCAGAAACAAGGCTCTTCTTTACGCCGCCCAAACCGTAATCGGAGCGGCAGCAATGGTTCAGAAAACCGGAAAACTTCCGGGCGAATTGAAGGACATGGTAACATCTCCGGGCGGAACTACAATAGCCGGCATTGCCGCACTGGAAAACGGAGCGTTCCGGGGCACAGTAATAAAAGCAGTAGAAGCGGCTTGGCAGCGCGCAAAAGAGCTTGGTTAAACCTAAAGAAGCGCTGATTGCGGACTTTAGTCCGGTGTCAAGTTAATCAGATGTTCCCTAATGCACGGCGAACGGAATTATTTCGTTTACTTGAACTCTAAAACGGGCGGATACAGCCCAGCGGCCGCCATCCATAAAATAACGCGGAAACGAGGCAAGGCTTATAAAACCTGATGCTTCCTTCGGCCGGTTTCGTTCACTGCCCCGAAGCATTGCGCGTAAGGCGGCTCTTGCGGCATCCTCAAGCGCTTCCTTTTTAATAACAAGCCAGCCGGGATATTCTTCCATACTTGACGGCCCGTAACCTGTCGCCTGGGCGTTTCTGATCATACCGGTACGCCATGTCTGCATCCGGCGCTGCTGAGAATCGTTTAAGTGGTAATCTGTCCATACCCTCAACTGCATATTCCTGATCTCTGTATCAGTGACACGCATGGAAGGATCTCCGTATCGTATCAGCGCGACAGGTTCAATTTCCAGATTTTCTTCTATTTGCCTTGCTCTCTCCCCCGGCTCATAAACAAAGGACCAGCCGTAAATCATCGCTGAATAAAGCATTGCCGCTTCTTTAAGAGCGCGGCGGCTTGCTGTGGGAACATCAAGCGGGTATTCTTCATCAACAAAACCTGCGTAAATCGGCTCAAAATCTACATATACTTCGCCGCGGATAACAAAAGGATGATTGCCGCTCTCATGCCCCTGAGCATAAAGACGGGAGAAGACAGAAAAAAACAGGAGAAAAAACAAAAAACTTTTCCGGCTCATGTTTATTTATCGGAAGAATAATTAAGGAACTTTTATAAACATATATTAAGGTTGTTCAGAAATTGTTGTTTTGAACAACTCTGTTGATTTCCTGAAGAAAATTGTACTATATTCACCTATGCTTAATATATTTTTTATCGGTTTAATCAGTTTTTTCACAGATATCAGTACAGAAATGGTTTATCCCCTGATACCTCTGTACCTTGTCGGAACCTTTGGCGCGACTCACGCCCTTGTCGGTATAATCGAAGGTATTGCGGAAAGCCTTGCAAGTTTATTAAAAATTTACTCAGGATATTTGACAGATAAATTTCAAAAGAAAAAGTTGATTGCGTTTTCGGGTTATGTCCCCGGGCTAATCTACAAACTTGCGCTGATATTCGCAGGTTCATGGGTCGGCATATTGGCCGCACGGGTAATTGATCGTGCCGGGAAAGGGATACGCACTTCTCCGCGTGATGTACTGGTCAGTGAAAGTACGGACAAAGACAATATGGGCAAAGCGTTTGGACTGCACAAAGCGCTTGATATGTTCGGCGCCGGTCTTGGAATACTGATTTTATACCTGATAATAAGAAACTCCGGCGCTGCAGACGGCGATTATGATTATAAACGGCTGTTCGCTTTATCCATGATTCCGGCAGTGCTGGGACTTTTTATGTTTATTTTTGTAAAAGAAAAAAAACAGGCAAGGAAAGAAATAAAAAGCGTGCCGTTTTGGAAAAACATTAAAAATATTGACGGCCAGCTAAAACTTTATCTGCTGGTTGTTTTTCTTTTTACATTGGGAAACTCATCGAAAGCTTTTTTAATACTAAGGGCAAAATCCGCAGGGTTTGACGAGATGACCGTTATTCTTCTGTTCCTGCTTTTCCATATATTTGCCGCCGCGCTGTCAATGCCGCTTGGAAAATTATCTGACAAAATAGGCCGCAAACATTTGCTTGTACCGGGGTATATTACCTTTGCGCTTTGTTATTTTGGATTTGCGTTTGCATCCGGCAAATGGCAAATGCTGGTTGTATTCATCCTGTTTGGTGTCTACACGGCAATGATTACAGGCGTAGAACGGGCATTTGTGGCTGAAATTGCGCCGCCTCAATTAAAAGGAACAATGCTTGGTCTTCATTCTACGGCAGCAGGAATTGCGCTTCTTCCGGCAAGTATAATAGCGGGATTGTTATGGGATATGTTCGGCGCTGCCGTTCCTTTTATATTCGGAGCCAGTCTGTCCTTAATTGCCGCCGCTTTGTTGATAATATTCATGTCACCCGGAAAAGCGCTGCATAAAACGACATAGGGGAAAATTTTTGTCTCAAGCTACTTCTTTCCGGAGTACAGGGTAAACTCCATCTGTTCCTTGTTTTTCGCAAGCATATTAAGCCACAGGGTTTTCTTTTTGGGGATATCCTTGCTCTTGCGGCCGATTACGCGCAATTTTTCATAAACCTGCGAGCCGTTCTTTGAGGCAAGCCATGTTTTATAATGATCACCATGGAAAATCTGCGCGGCTTTTTCTTCCACTTCCTTGTCAATTTGGGCTTCATACGCAGTCAGAAGAATCTTGTACTTTTCAGTAACTCCCTTTAAATAATCAAGAAGCAATCTGTCAAATGACGGAATTATCTCACTAACCTCAATCAAATAACGGAGGAACTCAACCGCCGTGGAATAATCTTCGTCTACAATATATGCCTTATACGAAATTCTGCAAAGCTGCACATAAGATTCATTTGCAACAGTCTGCATACCCTGAGGCGGATGATGGGGCGTTACATTAAACTTTGGCATGGACTGAACGGCTTTTATGAGCAGTTCTATCAAGTCCTGAAAAATTCGCTGTTCCCACAAGTTATCACGAATAGATACAAAAAGCTTTGTCATCTCCTCTGCAAACTTTTCCTTGTAGCGTTCGTTTTTGTCAAAGACAACTTCGCAGGTTGGTATCATTACTCCCTTAAATTCAATATGCCCGGTATCAAAGAAATAAAGCGCGTTATTCTGCGCCAAAATACATTTATTTACGGCATTTTCCTTTTCATAATTCATCATTACCTGCTTGGCAATCATGATCCTGGATTCTTTTGGTGAAAGTTCGTTTGCTCTTGTTTGCAGTCTCGCACCGGAATTAAGAAGAAAGCCGGAAAGGTTTCCTCTCTCTGTAATGATTAAAGGGCTTTGAGTATTGCCGCCGGTAATTCCGGCAGTAATTTTAAATACCGGCAAAGCCTCGGCATTGCCGGTGCGTTTAGTGGGTATCGAAGGATCGCTTACAACATCGGTCTTTTCAAAATAGTCGATTATACACAAAGTAACCATCAACGCGTCAGTAGCGCTTGCGGCAACAATAACCATTTCGTCTCCGCGTTCTCTCTGGCTGATTGCACCGCACGCAGTAGAGATGCGGCGGATTTCATTTTCAATAGCCCAGTCCAGCGTGTGCATCATGGATAGATTTTTTCTGGATTCCATACAGAATTTTGTATAGCCGTGTATATCACACATGGCAACATACAGGTTCGAGATTTGCAGCGTCTTTTTTAAGTCTCCGGCTTCGGGAAAATCCCTGTCTTCAATAACCAGCTCTTTCCAAAGTTTCTTGTGCGAAGTTGGGTCAATATTTGCAAAAAACCCCCAGTTTAGGCGTTTCATCAGATTAAAAGCTCTTATAATAACCGGATGCGTCCATTTTTCCCGCAATACCGGATGAATTAATTCTTTTAACTTGGAGAAAGTTGTTACTTCCCTGGAAATAACCTTGTCGTAAAGAAAAGAAAAAAACTCATAATCTGTCATTCCGTTGTTAAATTCAACAATGTCTTTCACTGACACCCTTCCGTTTTATAAAAATGCTTGTAATATTATACCGTATAATTAAATAAAATAATAGAGGCCTTTTCAAGCCGGAGTTTTACCGCAGAGTTCGAACCTGCTGCGGTTCCTCACTCGCTAAGGTCTCGCCGTCCATGCAAGAGACGCGACATCGCTCCGTTCGTCAATAAAATTGCGATTGTTTGTCTTCCTTTTTTGAGGTATATTTACTATATGGAGTCTGCCGCAAATTTGAACAATTCAGGAATCGCATTAACCGAGGCAAACCGCCCTTTTGAAGCAATTCCCCTGTTCCAAAAAGCGCTTGCGATTGAGCCTGAAAATCCTCTTCTCTGGCTCAATTTGGGGATTGCGCAGCAAAAAACAGGAGATTACCCGGACGCGATTGAAAGTTTCAGGCGTTCAATAAATATTGATGATGATCTTGCCGAAGCTTGGCACTCCATGGGCCTTATTTATTATGAAATGAAAGAATTTGAACTTGCCGAGGAATGTTACCTCTGTGCTCTTGCGCGTTTTGAATACGATCCAAAAACATGGAATAATCTGGGCGTTTTGTTTTTTAACAAAAACAATCTGGAAGAAGCCCGTAATTGTTTTGAGAGATCAGTCAGCATCTGTCCTCAGTATTACGATGCCATTTACAACCTTCGTGATACATGCAGAGAACTGGGAGATTATCGTGCCGCAGCGGAATTCGAACGTGTTCTTTCCGGCCTGAACATATCTCCCGGCGGTGAATAGCATAAATGAGAATACTCTATGTGGCAGAACTGGTTGGTAAAGCCGGAATCTATGCCTTAAAGAAAGCCCTAAATGTATTAAAAACACGATTTACCTGGGATTTTGCCATTGTATGCGCTGACGGCGCTACCGGGGGAAACGGTCTTGGACGCAGCCATGCCGCTTACATTAACAAACTTGGCGCAAACGCAATCACCCTTGGAGAATGTTGTTTTTACAAGAAAGATTTAACGGAAAATATCGAAAAAATACCTTTTGTACTCAGACCTGAAAATCTTAATCCTCAAGCTCCGGGCATCGGCTCAAAGATTTTCAAAACTGACGAAGGAAAAATCGCCGTAGTTGTCCTGATGGGGCAAAACGGTTTTAACCGTCTGCACGTCAACAGTCCGTTTACTGTCCTGCCGGATGCAAACCAAAAATATGTGCCTTCGATTTCGAAAAAACAACATTCACAAGCCCGGCAGAATATTCCCTCCCTCCTGGAACGTCTGAAAAAACAAACGCCGTATATTATCGTAGATTTTCACGCTCAGGCAAGCGCGGAAAAAAAGACATTCTT
Organism: Treponema sp.; assembly: GCA_031254175.1. Taxonomy (GTDB): domain Bacteria; phylum Spirochaetota; class Spirochaetia; order Treponematales; family Breznakiellaceae; genus WQXQ01. The sequence goes on along the minus strand of JAIRUY010000023.1, from coordinate 3,046 downwards.
TTATGCTGCCGACGGACACTGTTCCGCCGTTATAGGTTCGCACACAAGAGTTCAAACTTCCGATGAAACAATATTAAGCGGCGGAACGGCTGTAATCAGTGACGCGGGAAGAACAGGAAGCATTCAGTCTGTCGGCGGCTGCGAAATAAAATCACGTATTCAGGAGTATCTTACAGGCATCCCGGACTGGACAAGAGATGCGTGGGAAGCGCCGGAATTACAGGGTGTTTATCTGGAACTTGGAAAAGACGGCAAAGCTCTTTCCATAGAGCGGATTCGCCATCCTGTTCAAATGCCATAAGATTTTTCATTGTAGTAGAACTGTCCTGAAACTTCAGTTTCAGGACAGATTCCGCTAAAAATTGCAGTTTTTAAGGTTGAAAACCGTAAAACTGCGAGACCTGCCTATAACTAACCGAGTTATAGGGCAGGTCTAGTTGTCTCATGCATCCATTTGACTTTTTGAGAAAACTTATGTAAATTTAATGTGGGATCGAAGTGTATCCCGGGAATCGCCCGTATGGGGGTTCCTTAATTTAATCAAGACCGGAAAAGGCATAGCATTTGCAGCATTCCGGCAGAAAGGAGCCTTTTATGAAAGGACCAAGAAATTACATGGATCTGGGTAATATTTTCGATGAAATTTTCGAAGCCGCCCAGGATTTTAAGAACGAGTTTAATTTGAAATTCAACAAATGCGATATGGACGAATCAGCCTTCAACAAAAATCCTTTTAATTTCGGAAAACAATTCTTCGACGAGAATACCGATTATTATCCCAACTATTCATATCCTCCGATGAATGTTCTCATAACCGGAGACAGAACTCTTATCTTTGAATTTGCCCTGGCCGGTTTTGATGAAAAAGACATCAGCCTCTCCTTTCAGGGTGATTACATGGTTTTTTCGGCAAGGTTGGGCAGCGACGCGGCGGAACCACCAGAGGAAGTCGTCACTTCGCAAGGCGGCCATGCTTCGCAAGGCGGCCATGCTTCGCAAGGCTTGCGCTACTTTAAACGGCGGCTGAAAATGAAAGACAGCGAAAAGCAGAAGTACTTTGTCCCGCTTGATAAATACGCGCAGGAAAAAGTGAAAGCGGTTTACAAAAACGGAATACTTCGAGTCTCAATCCCTCCCAAAGATGAGCCGGATCAACATGACGGAATAAGAATTGAGATTGTGAAAGAGGGAACTTGATAGATATCCGGAGCGATACTGTTACAAAACCAACCGAAGCCATGCGTCAGGCAATGGCGCAGGCTGAAGTTGGCGATGATGTATACGGCGATGATCCGACAGTCAACCGTCTTGAAGAAATAGCCGCCGGCAAAGTTGGCAAAGAAGCGGCGCTTTTTGTGCCGACAGGAACTTTTGGCAATCAACTCGCTTTATTTACCTGGTGTCAGCGCGGAACCGAAGTAATTCTTGGAGAAGAATGTCACATTGTACAACACGAAGCGGGAGCGCCTGCGTTTATTGCAGGAGTGCAAACCCGGTGTGTCCCGGACTCTGACGGTATTATAAACCCTGACGAAATCTGCAAGCGGCTGCGGTGGCAGGACTTACATTCTCCCGCAACATCGCTTGTTTGTCTTGAAAACGCACATTCCTCAGGTAAAGCAGTTTCACTGGCTGACATGAAAGCAGTTTCCTCTCTGGCAGGCGAGTGGAAGATACCCGTACATCTTGACGGAGCGAGGATTTTTAACGCCGCTGCCGCGCTTGGCTGCAGCGCCAAAGATATTGCTGCAAATGCAGACTCTGTGATGTTCTGCCTGTCAAAGGGACTTTGCTCTCCGGCAGGTTCCCTGCTTGCCGGAACCAGAGATTTTATTGATGCGGCGAGGCTTAAAAGAAAAGTGATGGGCGGCGGAATGCGGCAAACAGGCTTCCTCGCTGCAGCAGGAATAATTGCGCTTGAGGATCACAGTCCGCTCCTGACGGCAGATCACAAACGCGCAAAAAAACTTGCGCTGGCTTTGTCAGCCATAAAAGGAATAAGTATTGATGTCGACTCTGTTGAAATCAATTTGGTTTTTTTTAAATCTGCCGCGTCCTGTCCTGAAAGTTCAAAAAAAGCTGTATCCGGTTTTAGAGAGCGCGGAATTATCATCAATCCGCCGGAAAACGGCGTTTATCGTTTTGTTACTCATTACTGGATTGGCGATAAAGAGCTGGAACAGATAATTAACGCCTGCGAAGAAGTTTTTAATAACCTGCAGCTTTCTCCCCTGCCAGAAGCTTAACTGCGGAACTTGTGCCGATGCGGGCGGCGCCTGCCGCGATAAATGCTTCAAGGTCTTCGCGTGTTTTAACGCCGCCTGCCGCTTTTATTTTCACCCCAGCGCCGATATGCTTCCTGAAAAGTTCTACGTCCGCAAGAGTTGCGCCCGCTGTTCCAAAACCTGTTGAAGTTTTAATATAGTTAGCTCCTGCTTCCGTAACAATGCTGCACATTCTCACCTTTTCTTCTTCCGTTAAAAAACAGGTTTCAATTATGACCTTAAGTATTTTTTCGCCGCCCATTCCCGCACAGGCTTTTTTTATTTGTTTGATTTCTTCCTTTACTTTATCAAACTTTCCATTCTTGACATCACCGACATTTATAACCATGTCAATTTCATTGGCTCCGTCTTTAACAGCCTGCTCTGTTTCCAGAACCTTTGCCGGCGTAACATTGTAGCCAAGGGGAAAACCAATCACGGTGCAAATATTCAGCTTGTTTTCGTATTCTTTGTAAATAGGCAATACATAAGAAGGCGGAACACAGACAGAAGCGGTTTTAAATCGAACCGCCTCATCACAGAGAATCCTAATCTCCTCCCACGAGGATGGCATCTTTAAAAGCGTATGATCGATGTATTTAAAAATCTCTTCGTTTGTCATATATTTTTTCCAAAAAAACTCACGCAAAAATGAAAACAACCCCGCCCAAAAGGGAGAGGTTGTTTTTAAAAGGCATATAGAACTAAAACTTAATTCCCATCAATATGAAGTATAACAAGAACAAAATTGTTGATCCAATAATGATTGGGTGCAAATCCTT
>JAIRUY010000239.1 GCA_031254175.1 Treponema sp. | reverse complement strand
TCAAATTCTTCAGGATTTAAAAGACAGGCTATTTTTGCCGGAATTACCGGTTCTTTTCCTTTTAAGCGAGCCTCAACGCAGATGTGCACGATAGTTCCAAAACCGGCGGCATTGAATTTTTCTGTGTCTTCACTCTTGTTTCGCTGAAATCCGAAAAGTATCGCGTCTGCTTTTTTAAAAACGAGGATTGAGTTTTCTCCCGAATATTCCCTGCTGATATAATTTTTACTGCCGGTTGAATTGTCTTCCGCGCTGCTGCCTTCTTCCATTTGCAATGAAACAGGAGTTTTATGATTGTCATGTATGACAGGAGTCGTTATTAATTCTGCTTTTTGATAAAAAGGCTCTTTTTTATCAAAAAATTCATTCAGCCCTTTTTGGTCATTTGTCAGGCTTGTTGTTTTTTCTGCCTTCTTTTTTATTTCTTCTTCCGTATAGGGCAGTATTTCTTCAAGGTTAAAAAACGCGAGCTTTGCATTAAGACCTTCAGGAGGAATATATGAAGCTATCGAAGGAAGCAAAAGGCCGAAAAACGTATCATTATCCAGGACTGCGTCTTCGTCAATATAATTTTTGCTGTCAGCGCATTTTTCTTCTGTAAATTTTTTTAGTTTAAGGGAGAAATTGTCTTCACCCTGATTTTTTATGTCGAGTGAGCCTGTTATGTACAATTCTTTTCCCGCCCTTGTCATGCCGACGTATAAAAGACGGCGTAATTCCGCAAGCCTTTTTCGTTTTGTTTCTTCTTTGACTTTCTGCCAGAAAAAATTATTCTGCCCGCCGGAAATTGAACGGATTACCGCAGGCGCGGGAGGGTTTAAAACAATGCCGGTTTCATCAGAAAAATAAACCATATTGCCGGAATCTGTCCGGCTTTTTTTTCCGCATCCGCACAGGAAAACAACGGGAAATTCCAAACCTTTGGCTTTGTGTATTGTCATCAGGTGTACGGCCCCCGGACGTTCCAGAGGAATTTCTATCTCGGAAAACCTGCCGCCGGAATCCCTGAATGAAGCCATTGAATCCGTAAATGACGCAAGTCCCTGATTTTCCGCGTCTGCGTTGGCCGCAAAATGAAAAAGATAATCGAATAATTCACGGTATACGCTCGTCTGTGGATTCCATTCTGTTTCGTAACGGTAGCCTTCGCTGTACCATAATTCGCTGACAAGGGAACAGATGCTTTCACTTTCCGATTTTTTGCGTATTGTCTGGTAAATTTTCTGCCCGTTTAAATATTTGTTTTTATCTTCGTCACCAAGCAGGGGAAACGGTTTGTCATCAAATGGTACTGATGTTTCATCTTTGTCATGCAATAATGACAGGCACAGGGCAGTACCGGATAAAGTTAAACCTGCGAACGGAGAACGCAACATCTCAGCGTAGGATAAACTGTCCCCTGGATGAGAAGCAAGCCGGAGAACAGACATGATGTCGTTTACAGGCCCTCCATAGAACAGATCGGTTATATCTTCGCAAGAATAAGAAATGTCAAGCAGACGAAGATGTTTTTCAAAAAGGTATTGTGATGAACGTGTGCGCAGCAGAATGGCAATATCATCGCCTTTGTATTTTTGTCTGCCGTCCTCAGTTTTTTCTTTTAGTAACAGTTTTATTTTTTCTGCGGTAAAACGCGCTTCGTTTTCATCGGCGCCAAGACCGGTGCCTTCTTCCGTTTCTTCATCTTCTGTGCCGCCGGAACTTTTGTTTAGTATGCAAATTGATAAATTACTCATCTTGTTGCCGCCGTACGGTTCATCTTCAGCGGTATGCGCGACAAGAGGCGTATAGGATGCTTCATAAAGCGGAAAAGAAGAAGCGGCAGACCCGGTTTGCGGCGCGAAAACAGAAGAAAAAATATGCGGAGCTTCTTTTCCTTTTGGATCGTAATTGCTGCCGCCGAATATTGCATTAAACGCGCCTATGAGCCGGGGGCTGGAACGATAATTTATCCTCAGCGGAAGCTCTGCGCTTTTTAATTCCTCCTTAAGTTTGCGGAAGACAGAAACATCAGCGCCTCTAAAAAGGTAAATGGACTGTTTTTCATCACCGACAAAGAAAAGTTTTCCGCTCTTGAGGTCTTCTGCTGACGGAATACATGTGTTTGTAACTTCCTGTTTTTCCGCAAGCAGAAAAAGCAGATCTTTCTGAAGTTCATTATTGTCCTGAAACTCGTCAATCATTATTGCCTTAAAGGATTCTTTTTCGCTTTGTCTTGTGTCATGCTGTTCAACAAGAATTGTTCTTGAAAGATTCGCCGCATCCCGGAATGTTAACACTCCCTCTGCCCGTTTTTTGCTTATATAGTTTTTCTGCAGTTCATCAAGCAGAGAAAAAAATGAGATGGTAAAACCTGCCTGCATGCAGGATATTGCCAGTGAGAAAAAAGGTTTGTATAGTTCCCTTATTTGTTTTATATTTTCCTTTACCGGATTGTCGGAACGTTTTCCGCTTCTTAAACTCAAATTGTTTACAGATGTCAGAAAGTAAAGAAAATTAACGATTGATTTCTGTAAAGGATGATCTTCCGCTTTTTTAATGCACGATTCAACTGATTGTTCTGACAAATAATTAAAATATGCCTTTATTTCCGCAGTTTCGGGAATATTTATTTTATCTTTTTTGTATTTTTCAATAAGTGGAACAAGAAGCGGAAGCAGTTCTTTGTTTTCAGAGATAAGCGGCTCAACTTCTGAAAGCAATTTTGTTAATATGCCGAAATGATTTTTCCATTCAACACAAAGAAAGTTAAACTGTTTTTTTATGTCAGATGAAAAATCAAACGGCTTGTCGATTTGACTGTAATTCAAAAGGAGCTCCGCAAAAATATTGCGGACAATGCTGTTTGGCCGGTTGCCGGAAAAGAGTCTTTCCATTGCAGGATGGCGGCGGTGTGTAATCAGGAAGGGATATGATACTTCCAAAGCAAGTTTGTAACAGCGTTCCTGATCAATTTTAAAATCAGGGCTTATGCCGTAACGTGACGCGCATTGTTTGACAAGCGAAGCGCTGTAAGAATCCAGCGTTTGGATCCTCGCGTGAATAAAATCATCCAGCGCTTTTTGCGCGCGTTCCGCTGCTACCCCGTTTTCTTTTGCGGCAATTTCTGAAAGCAGCGAATAAATCCGCCTGTACATTTGAGAAGCGGCCTTCCTTGTAAATGTCAGCGTTAATATTTCATTTACATTGATGCCTTTTTTTGTAATAAGCCAGGCAAAACGATTGGCAAGCACCATGGTTTTTCCTGAACCTGCTCCTGCGGAAACAACGGAGTTTTCTGTGCAAAAAGCGGCATTTTTCTGTTCCTCGTTTAATTCCGGCCGGCTTGCTTTTTGGGTCATAATAGTTTCCCTGTTTTGTTCAGGTCTTCCCGGCTGACAGTGTAAGCCGTCCGGCATATTCTGTGATAATCGCACTTGTAACATTTGCTGCTATTTGTTTCAAAAACCGTAAAATTGCCTGTTGATATTTCCTGTGAAAATTGCTCTGCCTTTTTGTTAAACTCCATGAATATTTTATTATATTTTTCACTGTTACGAATTATCCTGTCTTCTTCCTTTTTTGGAATCATTTTTTTGGTATTTATATCCTGTACCATACCGAAAAGAACTTCCGCCTGAGAATCCAGAATACTGTAGAACAGGGCCGTACATACTTTATATTTTTGATTTTCTTCAGTCAGGGTTATATACATTGGAAGCTGGAAATTGGAAAGGCCGTTTTCTCCTTCTCCTGTACAATCGGCCAAATCCGGCAGATATTTTGTTTTAAAATCTACGATAATATAATTGCTTTTTTTTGATTCTGTTTTGGCTTCCAGAATACAATCAACAATTCCTCTAAGAAAAAATGAATCATGTTCTGCTTGATATGATTTTTCACTTTCCTCTACGCGGCATCCTGCAAAATATAAAAGAAAATACGCAAGGCTTTTTTCAAGATGATATTGAAAATCTTTTTTTCCTGCGCGAAACAACCGCCTTGTGAGCGCACTCATCACTGGTTTTTCGTCCGTTTTTAATGACGGGAAGCTGTCAAAGACCGTATTTATATTTTGTTCAAGCAGTTTGCGGTATTCAGCAGGCAAAGCAGGGCCGTGATCCGTATTTACAGGCGGAAGGAGAATTTCATTTTTATTTTTAAAATCAGAAAGAAAAAGATTAAGAACAGCATGGTAAACAAGCCCGGATATATTTTCTGCCATCAGGCTTGTTTCGATTTGTTCGTTTTTAAGCGCGAACACACGTTCAAAAAGCCATTTTAGCGAACATTGATAATACGGCTGCATTGATGAAGCGGAAACGCTGTATTTGCCGTTTTTTTCGTATATTGAACCGATTAATTCCTGTATTTTTTTACCGCTGTTCCTTTTGTCGTTTCCGCCTGCCTGTGTTCTGCGGCGATTTCTCCACTGCGTAAAACCATTTTTTTGAATTTCGTGTAATTTCTCCATTGCGGACTTTTCTGTAATACCGGATGAACCAATATCAGGTGAAGCGCAGAACTCTCTTTCCGCATTAAAATAATCGCGCGAGAATTTATCTTCCATTTCTTGCGCATAACAATCTTTGGGCTCCGGCAAAGATCCGATTTTAGTGTGCGGTATCGCAAAGCCGGAAAAAGTATGCTCGCTGCAGAAAAAAGCGTGAGTTTTCGATGAGTTCGATTTATGTAAATTAATAAAAGCAAAAGACGCATCTTCGTCAAAGATGCCAAGTTCTTCACGTTTTTTTCGCGGCAGGAAATCCAGGCGCGAATGAACAACAGACAGGTTTTCCTGTCCTGAACCGAGGATTATATGACAGTCAAAAGGTGCAGAGGCGGCAGTTTTATAGGGAAGAATCGCCACTCCGTTTGTTTTTTGCCGGGCTAAATAATAAACTTCACTTAAATATTCCGTGAAGAATTTAAAATGATCGATTTTAAAAGATTCGATTTGAATCGAATCGGCCGCATCGTCCGTACTTTTGGGTACAAGAGCATTTGGAAAGTTTTTTTCAAGTTCAATCAAATCCATTAATTCTGAAATACAGCGGGACAGTACAAGATCTGTCGATTCAGAGCAGTTTTCCATATCAAGAAATTGTTCACGGAAAATAAAATACTGTCTGCGAAGTTCAAAGAAAGAAGAAGCGTTACGCAAGCTGTGCAAACGCCGTTTTAGGTTTTCAAAATATTTTTTTGTTTCAGAATCGAACACGCCGAGTGGTTTTTTAAAAGCGTCTTCCCAAACATTTATGTGCCGTTTTTCCCCTTCTTTTTCTTCTGTCCATGAACAAAGGCAGTTATTTTCCATTCCAAAACGAATGAGTTTATTTATCCGCGCGGTATCTTTCCACGGGAGATTTCTGTTCATAATCAGTGAAACGAGGGAAGAAAAAGAAAAATCCTGCGAAGTACAATCAATTACAGAGCGGAAAAAACGCCCTGCGTGATAATCCGCAAGCGATTTGCTGACGCGTTTAACAAACGGAATGTTCCTGTTTGTAAACTCCCGTATTACATAAGGCTCATAATTCTGCGAATCGGCGAAACAAACCGCAATGGAATCCCAGTCTATGTTCTTTTTTTCATGAAGGGCGCGTATATAGAGCGCGGCTTCGGTTATTTCCCTTCGGGAATTGGTATAAAAGAAAACATCGCCTGTCTTTTCTTCGGTATCAGCGTTTATAATTTTTACGTGTCCGCTTGTTTCAAGCAACTCCCTGTATTCGCTGAAGTCGGAAAGAGACTCCGGGAAAAAGATAAAACATTCTTTTCCCTCATTATTAAAAGGGGGCGTTTCCCATGCAGGTTCAAAAAGACCATGCCTTTCAAGAAATTGCGCATAACGCTTTGCCAGTACATACATATCCCTGTCATCGCCTTCGTTTTTAAACGCAGTGTGCTGCGCCGCGCTGTTTTTAAGAATATTGTCTATTGTAAAGCCTGTGGTTTTTTTGAACCATAAACCAAGCTGGGGCAAAACTTCAGTCAGCCAAGATGTGAACTGCAAAGCCTCACAAGCCCATTGTACCCTTATCAGCGATGTAAAAAGGGGAGTTTTCCCCTGCTCACAAAGGCAGGCATTTTCCATGACAGTCTGGTTTACAAAAATTTTACGTAAAGCGGATGGAATGCTTTTTTTGCCTTGTACTTTGGATTTTATCGAGTTCTGCTTAAAAACATCCCAGGCGATAAATTTATTCATTGCAACAGTGCAGGAAGCGGCGCCGGACGCTTCGCTGTGCAGACGCAAAGCATGATCAGCCCAGCGGGATGCCGCTATATCAGTCGGAAAAACAAAACATGAATTGGGTTTATCTATATTTTCAAGCAGGATGGTTTCGGCAGAATTCATCACTGGTGTAGTATAATTGAGTATATAAATATTGTCCACTTGCGGTTTTTTGAAGAACTCTCTACTTACCCAAAATGCGCTTTCTGTAAGCAGAGCCGATTCGCAGAAGGGCTTTTTCGGCAGTTTCTCCGGGAAGGGATTGTTTTTTTAAATCAATCGTAAACTGGTTCATGGAAAAATGGCGGTAAAAAAAGGTAAGTTTATATAAATCATCTCTTTGCGCATATAAATTTTTAAGTCTTTCCGTAAATGTTTCAAAAATACCGCCCTTTTTCATTTCTGAATATCCGACTATCCAAACTTGAGCGCAAAGGGCAAGTTGAAATTCCAAAAGAATGTCAGCCATGAATCTTTGCGATTCTTCAATTGCCCCGGCAACCGGCAATTCAGGTTCTGTGCCTGTGTGTGATGCATTTGCAGATTGTGCTTCCATACTGACAAGACGGCGCAATTCGTTTGTGCGCGGTGTATGGATCGGCGTTTTATTCAGGATGATAACGTTCTTTGCAAAATCAATTCCAAGCGCCGGATTGTCACGAAAAAAATTATGCGCAATTTTACCGGAGGGTCCTGCAAGATACCGCCTGTTCTGTGCAGCTTGTTCGCGTCTGCCGGGATTATCCGCCACAAGAATCATTTTTATTTCATCGTCAACGGTTACGTTGTCGAGCGCGGTATTGTAAACAACAGGAGTTTCTACTGTATAGGATGAATTACCGCCATTTGACCGGCTGTCAATCAACTTTTGCTGTAAGTTTTTTAATTGTACAAGAGACAGAGAGAGGTTTTGCGTTTCATGGCGAAAATGTTCCCTTGCCTTTACAAACTTAATCCATTTGTCCCGATCCAAAACGCATCAGCCCCGCGAGCCGATTTCCAGTATCAATTCAACTTCGCCCCTGCCCATATTCATTGCATTTGCGATTTCTTCAACTGTCCAGCCCTGTTCTTTTAATCTGATAACATTGTCCCGATCCTGCGGAGCCGGCGCGCCTTTGCTTGTAAGGGCGGCTGCTTTGCCGCTCTCGCGGGAGATGAGGCCTTTTGCAAGATTGACGTGGGTTTTTGCGTCCTTGTTCAGGGCTTTCAGCTCTGTTTCTGTACGTGCGAGCCATTCACGCGCGACATTCATTTCGGTAATGCGGTTTTCTATTTTTGCAAGTGATTCGTCAAGGATTGTAATTTTTTCCGCGGCCTCTGTTGCTTTTGCGTTTTCCGCCGCCAGCGCTTCAATGGAAGAGCGAAGGCTGTCAAATTGATCTGAAAGTTCATTGATGATTTTATCTGCGTTTTTAATCGCGCTTTCTGTCTTTTGCAGCGCTTTGAAATTTCGATCAATGCCTTCGTTGGTTTCTTCAAGAACTTCGTTCTTCCGTTCAATGCGGTTGTATTTATCTTCAGTTTCCCTGATGGAGTCTTCAAGTTTACGAATTTGCACCTGTACTGACTGAAGGATATCGTCCGAAGAAGAAACCTGGGCAAGTTTTTCTTCCACCGACTGGGATGTTTTGATAAAACGTTCAAAATCTTTTTGCATAACTTCTATGCGGTGTTTTTCCGAGAGGAAACTTGTCATTTTTCTGTTCATGTCTTCTACAAGCCGCTTGATATGCGTAAACTGGTTTTCCAGTTCTGTGACTTCTGTCTTTCTGTGATTTAAACGATCAAGATCGGCATTAAGTTCTTCTATGCGGTGTTCAAGGTCCTGTTTTAACTCGCCTGTTTGATCGTAGATTTTTTTCTGAATATCCAGTTCTTTACGGATACTGTCGAGGCTCTGGCGGAACATAAGAACACGTTCGTCATTTTCGGCGGCAGTTTCCCTGCAGTGCCGGCGAAGTTCCTCCAGAGAATTATCCATTTCACGCATTCTGGTATTGTAAGAGCCCTGCCATTCATCAAAGGTCTGCCGAGTTTTAACTGCCGTATTTTCAAGAGAGGCATAAGCGTCTTTTGAATGTCCGGATATTGCTTCAATTTCTTTTTCAAGCTCCCTCTGTTTTTGACGAAGAGTTTCCTGCATTGAAAGCTGATGCTGGCCTATCTGCGTTTTTACTTCGGTCTCTGCTTTTATGCGCATTTCAGAAAGGTTTTGTTTAATCTGTTCAGCGAAAGAAAGGCGGGTTTCATCAACATTGTCCATTTCTTCCCTTATGCCCATTTCGAAAGCGGAGGTTTCCTGTTTTAACCTTTCCAAATCAGAAGTGAGCCGTTCGCCAAGGACGGCGATATTCTTCCGCTGCTCGATAACAATG
>JAIRUY010000186.1 GCA_031254175.1 Treponema sp. | reverse complement strand
CTTTTCCAGTACTGTAGAAAGCTGATAGGCTCTGCGTGAAGCCGCAACGGTAATTTCATACATATTTTCATCGTATTCGATGAGGTCTTTCAGGGGAAATATCATAAATTACATTATATTGATATTGAATATTTTGTCCAGATGCTACAGAAAAGTTTTCTCGATAAATACCGCCAGACCTTCTTTTGCATTGGAACCGTAAATAAAATCCGCAGCATTGCGTATTTTTTCCCTTGCGCTTTCAGGGGCAGCGGAAAAACCTGCCGCGGCAAACATTGATAAATCATTTTCTTCGTCTCCAAAAGCAATTACTTCTTCCGGTTCCAGTTCTCTGTGTTTCATGGCAATTTTCAGCCCTTCACCCTTTGAAGCGCCTTTATTTAGCACTTCCAGAAAAGTTGGATGACTGCGGATAATGTTAATCTGATCGTCAAAGCGTTCGTGCATTTTTTGACGGATTTTATCGTGCAGGGAAGGATCGGCAATAAACATTCCCTTGATGCAGCCTTCAAAATCAGGCATCGCAGCCATGTTTTTTAAATCTTTTATAACCGCGTTTGTGCCTGTGTGTTGACGGTAAAACTCGGCTTCTGAACTGTATTTGTCAATTAAAAGCGTTTCAACTTTTTGTTTTTTATCTTTTTTGCCTGTTTCTGGCGAAATGCCGGCCGGCAGATAAACTTGATAATGAACTCCAAGACTTTGCGCCAGATAAACACCAAATTCAACTACATCGGGATTGATTAAACTTGAGTACAATACATTGCCGGAAGATATATCCGCGACTACTGCACCGTTGAAAAAAACCATTGGCCCTTGCGCTCCCATGGCGCTGCGATACTTTTCTGACGCTTCGATAGATCTGCCTGTGGCAATTATTATCTGTTTCCCTTTCAAAATTAATTTTTTCAGGCAAATACAGGTGTATTCTCCCAGAGTTGCGTCCGGCAGCAGGGTAGTACCGTCAAGATCAATGGCCAGGGCTTTGATTCTTTCCGGCATGATTTTTTTGCTCATGAAGAAGATTATAACGGTCTTGTAAAAGTGAAGCAATAAGAGCCGTCATATCAGTAAGAAAGATTTAAACCCCAATCAAAAGCCAACTGGGATTTTTCTCCGGTAATTGTATTGGAAAATTTCCATGCCCCTGAAACATAAGGTTCAATTGTTGCCGGGAATTTTACAAGAGGAAAAAAAGACATTTTTACGCCAAGTTTTAACATCAATGACTGAATAATACGGTAATCGCCTATTTGGTATCCCTCAGCATCCTGATGACCTTTACTGTCATAAATTTGATTCCTCAACGCAAGAGTTCCAAAGACATTGTTAAAATACAGATGAGAAAGATTTCTTTGTATCTGAAATGAAAATAACCCCACAGCAAATTCGCTTCCCGCAAGCCAGGCAAGATTAAGCCCAAAAGGATGACTGTATTCATTCATGGTAAAACCAGTTACCAGTGTTGAACTGTAAGTGTTCGATATTCCGTGCAAATCCATTCCTCTTTCGTCATAGGCGCCGTAAAAAATAAAATTAACTGGAAACCTTGTTTCAGCGTTTATGCGGAATACTCCATCGGCGCGCGGCGCAAAATTATTTAAAAGGCTGATACCGCTGAATTGCAGGCTGAACAGTTTGTGATACGAAAACGAATAGCCTGTATGAAGATAAAATCCTTTTCCTGTTTCATTCCACTGATAAGCGCCCTTGTCATTTTCATGGTTTGCATTACGGACATAGCCTCCGCCAAGTGAAAATCTGTTTGCTAATAATCCCGAACTCCAGAATATACTGCCGTTGAGGCTGACATTTGTAGATCGATACGGATTGTTGGCAGATTCTACTACTGTATCGGAAAAATTCAATGTTAGTGGAAAACCGAGGATGTTATTCTGCCATGAAAACATGTCTATGCTTGCCATTTTATAACGAATATCAGCATTAACCATTGTAATTATCATGTTTCTGTCGGTGGGATCGGTCATTAACGAAAAAATTCCGCCGCCATCCAGCCGGATGCCGGGCTTGTCATTATTCTCATATATCCGGATCAAGGGCACCGGAAACCAAAAGTTAAATGGATTCATGTACTTTATGCCCATATATGTTTTTGAATGTTCAGAATAGAGCGGCTCAATATATTCATTGCTGCCATGTATAAGGTATTGCCTTTCTTCTGCAGGTTCCAGTTTAACAAAATGTAAATCATTTTGTATTCCCGACAGGGAACTGACTTTTTCCGGAAAACGCAAAAGGCTGTTACGGGAAACAAAAGTTCCCAGATAATAAACAGAATCACCTGTTGATACAGGATTAAAAACACCGCCGGAAAAATCCCTGCTGCTGAATGTTGCCTGCATTGTATCAAGATCAATCAATCCCAATTTATACATGCGGTCATCCGAATTGTGGCTAAAAAAAAGTTTTCCCTCTGACACATAAAGGCCGCGAATATAAGACCGGTATTCGCCGCTGCCGTCTGAGCTTTCGATTTGGAAAAGTTCCTGTGAAACATAGTTGTAAAGCCAAAGTTTTCTTTCTCCTCTTTGAGCGGCAATAAAAACTATCCGCTCATCATCAATCACCTGAGGGCCTGAGAATATCAACTCTTGATTTCCGCGCAGAAGAATTTCACGTTTGCCGTTAAAATCTTCGTATACGATGCAGGTATTATGCAAATCAGAGCGTATGCCGATTACTCCGCCGCGAAAATACCGCGCCTTGTAAAGACCTTCAATTGCGCGTCCTGTATTGCGGCCGTCTGTTTTATATTCAGTAACAGCCGCGAGGTATCTGCTTTCTATGTTTCGATAACCTGATAAAAGCAAAGTTGTGCCGTCAGCGGAAACATCAAGATCATAGGCGAGGTAACTGGTGTTAAAAGTTCGTATTGTTCCGGTCAGAGTATCATATATGCCGATTTTTCTTTCTGTACTGTTAATGTAATAAAGGTTGTTTCCTCTGGCAGTTAAACTCCTGATAAACTGTTCCTTCTCTGAAAAATAACGGTATTTTACAGGAAGAAGTTCATCGTTGTTTGTCTCAAGATTGTTTAAAGTCATTGAAGCGCCAAAGGCATTCCATGCATCAATAAAATCAATGTTGTATGTGTTTTTAAAAATTCTATAAAAACCTGATCTGTAAACAAAAAATGAAAAACGGCTTGTTCGTCCCATTGATTGCCACAATTGCGCGTATTTTTCCATTCCGTATGTCTGTTGAAGCCATGACGAAAAAAGCCCGCCGTATTCATAGTAATATCCGCTGGGCTGAATGGGACGATCGTATACGCCGGAAGCCTGAAACGGCGTAAGGAGTTTTCCTTCGTGAATTGCCTGACGCAGATAATGTTTTGCCAGCGGATCGTTTGCCCTGCCGGTGCCGTCAAGGCTTTCAAAACTTATAGTAACTCCTTCTACCATAAATAATGGCGCGTTAATCCATGTCGGGCTGACCCAATTGCCAAAAATACGATGCATGAACTGATAGAAAGGACTTCTTGAGTTCAGGGAAATTGCATGAGTTAATTCATGAAGGAAAAGCCCTTTAAGATTGTCGGCAAAAGCAGTCCATTCAATATCCATCGGTGTGTCAAAAAGTACAATATGATTGGAAGTCCGGCTGAAATAACCGTTAAACATATCTGTATGGGGTGTGAAGGTTACAGGAATGCGGCCGGGTATAACAATGCCCAAAAGCGAGCTTACATATTCATAAACCTGATCCGCGTAAGAAGCCAGTTGGCGCGCGGATGATTCAGATTCTGAGGGAAAGATAATATCAAAATATTCTGTTTTTATAACTCTTAATGAAGTAAAAGGCTTAAAAAGCGCCTCCTGAGCCGCAGCCGGAAACAAGCCAAAAAAAAACAGCGCCAAAAAAATCCATATAAACTTGTATCTCATTAAAATTCCTGTTCTTTATATTACTTTCTTTCTTTTAACTTGAATAGTTATTCACAAATGAGTTAAAATAGAGTGAAATGCCAGATTCGGTTAGCAAAGACGATTTTAAAAATCCTGATATTGATGCGCTGAAACTGGAATACCAGAAACGTCTTTTGCAGTCAGTAAATGATACTGCGCAAATTTTACTGGAAGCGATTAACGAAGACACGTTTGAAGTTTCGGTTCTTAAGAGTATGAAAATTCTGGCTAATTGTCTTGGTGCAGATCGTGGTTATATTTGGCAGAACAGGTTGATAGAAGGCAGTCTTTTCTATGAAATGCTTTTTGAGTGGCAGACCAATGTTGGCCGGCGGACAAATCCTGTTGAAGAAAAAGCGGTTTTCTCTTACAGTCAAATTCCCGGATGGACAGCGAAATTTGTAAAAAATGAATGTGTAAACGGTACTCTGGACGATTTGTCAGTTGAAGAGCAGGAACGGATAAAGATGCATGGCATGAAGTCTGTCTTTGCAATCCCGGTGTTTTTACAAAATTCTTTTTGGGGGTGGGTCAGCTTTGACGATTGTCAGCGGGAACGCTCAATCTCTGTAGACGAAATTAGCCTTCTTCGTTCTGTCAGTTTGATGCTGGCCAATGCAATTAACCGCAACGAGCAAACAATAAAATACCGTGAGGCGCAAAAATACCGCTCAAGTCTTCTTAACACAATAAACTATGTAGCCAACATTCTGCTCGAAGCAGAAGTTGATGAATTTGATAAATCTTTATGGCGCTGTTTGGAAATGATGGGCAGGGCAGTAAATGCTGACCGCGTGTATATTTGGAGAAATCACAGCGGAGATGACGGCAGGCTTTACAGTACGCAGTTGTATGAATGGTCTGAGGGCGCCGAGCCGCAGCAAAATAATGAATATACAATAGATATTTCGTACGAAGATAATATGCCCGGATGGGAAGAGAAACTTTCAAACGGGAAAAGTGTTAATGGTCTTGTGCGCGAAATGGATGCCAATACGCAGGCGCAGCTGGCTCCGCAGGGCATCGTTTCCATTCTGATTGTCCCTGTTTTTTTAAGAGAAAAGTTTTGGGGTTTTGTAGGATTCGATGATTGCCGCAAAGAGCGTGTATTTACCGAAAACGAAGAATCAATTCTACGCTCCGGCAGTGTATTAATTGCCCATGCCATGCTCCGCAACGATCTGACATTAAGCCTGCGCGCGACAGCTATGGAACTGGATCAAGCTTTGGGAAAAGCGCAGGCAGCCAGTTACGCAAAAAGTATTTTTCTTTCCAATATGAGTCATGAAATGCGTACCCCGATGAATGCAATTATTGGTATGACGCAAATAGGCAAAACCGCTAAAACAATCGAAAAAAAAGATTATGCTTTTAATAAAATTGAAGGCGCTTCCTCGCATCTTTTGGGTGTTATCAATGATGTTCTTGATATGTCAAAAATTGAAGCAGGCAAATTTGAACTGTTTTCTGCGGAATTTGAATTTGAAAAGATGCTGGAGAAAGCAATAAATGTCATCGGTTTCCGTATAGAAGAAAAAAAACAGCAGTTTTCGCTTTACTTGGATGCTGATATCCCGCAAGTTTTGATTGGCGATGATCAACGGGTGACTCAGGTAATCACCAATCTGCTTAGCAACGCCGTTAAATTTACGCCGGAAAACGGTTCAATTTGGCTAAAAGCTATACGCATCAGCGAAGAAGACGGTTTATGTACAATAAAAATTGAAGTAAAAGATACCGGAATTGGACTTAGCGCTGAGCAAATGTCGCGCCTGTTTGCATCTTTTGAGCAGGCAGAAGTAAGCATTTCACGCAAGTTTGGGGGCACAGGCCTTGGTCTTGCGATCAGTAAACAAATTGTCCAAATGATGGGCAGTAAAATCTGCGTCGAATCAGAACTGGGCAAAGGGGCCTTGTTTACTTTTACTGTTCAGCTTAGACGTGCTGCAGATGAAAACGAATTTATAAACAGGAATGCAAAAAAGGGCGGAGAAATTGATTTGGAGGCGGCTGTATCTTTTCAGGGCTGCCGTCTTTTACTGGCTGAGGATGTTGAGATCAACCGCGAAATTGTACTCTCTCTGCTGGAGCCGACAAAACTTATGATTGACTGTGCTGTTAACGGCGCAGAAGCTGTAAAAATGTACAGCGCCGCTCCTGACAGTTATGATCTTATTTTTATGGATATGCAAATGCCTGAGATGGACGGTCTTGAAGCAACACACAAAATTCGTGAATTTGAAACTAAACAAAAAAACCAAAAAGGTGTTCCGATAATAGCAATGACCGCCAATGTTTTTAAGGAAGATATTGATAAATGTCTTGATGCAGGAATGAATGGACATATCGGGAAACCGCTGGATTTGAATGAAGTGCTGCAAGTGTTAAAACATTATATGCCCAAAAAATAAGCTGAGATTATAAATCAATCACTTATGTTTCCTCTGCTTTCAAAACAAAGGCGAGTATTTTTGCGGCAGTTTCCCAGCACCATGGCGGAATAAAATCTCCCGGCTCTACGTTTGATTCCAGCAGAGCGGCTAAAGAGGCGTCCTCTACTACGGAGATTCCCGCTTGTTGTGCAATTGCAATGATTTGTTCTGCTTTTTTGTTCTTGCCTGATGCCAGCAAAACAGGCGCAGGGTCATCTTTGGAATATCCGATTGCTGCGGCTATTTTCCTTTTCATGGTTTAAAACGCCTCGTCTATCGAAGTAAAAGTTTCCTCTGCGCTGTCCGCTTCAAAAGGAAAATCATCTGCCCCTGCTTTAATAAAAATGTGTTCAGGAGGAATGTCCAAAAGCGATGACAATTCGCCCTTGAGAGAAGAAAGATCTTTTGGAAGGATGTTGCTGTTCATAAAAACAGACAGTCTGTTTTTATGATTATTTGCTGTGTCAATGATAAAACACGAGCGCTTTTCTTTGGTATTGCCGGTTTCAACAATATCCAACGCCATTAAAAGAACATGGTTTTGTTTTTTTTCTTCAAGCAGAATTCGCAAAGACATTCTGAATTGCCGGTTTTTTTCATTAAATTCAAAAGGAAGCACAATCCAGCGCTGACCGTTTTTCCCGGGCAGTCTGTTTAAAATGGAAAGCAGGTGATCTTTTTCTGCATATTCCAGCGCTATTTTTTCAAGGCTGGAACTGTTTATGGAGCAGGGTTTTGACAGAATGTTGTCATCATTTTGTTTATTTTGCCTGTTGTTATGCTGTTTGTTTTGCCCGCCGGAATTCTGCCGTTCCCGCCATTTGGGATCTACAGCCTCAGCATACAATTCAAGCCCTTTTTGATGAAGTTCCACTCCTTTGCTTTCTGTGGCAGCAGCGGCCATTGAAAGTGTGGTTCTCTCTTCTGCGGTTTGCGCAGTTGGATGCGCAAAAACCTGGCGGCGGATATCCAGCAATATTTCTTTTTTTATTGGCAGGGAAAAAAATCGCACGAATGAAACAATGGAAGAAGAA
>JAIRUY010000182.1 GCA_031254175.1 Treponema sp. | reverse complement strand
CTTCGCCTTCAAAAACTGTCACTCCCAGCTTTTCGATTGGAATATTCAGCCAATTTTTAGAAGTGAGAAATTCAAAACTCATTTTTATGGCTTCTTCTTTGAAATAATCCCCAAGCGACCAATTGCCAAGCATCTCAAAAAAAGTCAGGTGGCTTGAATCTCCCACACTGTCAATATCTCCTGTGCGGACACATTTTTGATAATTAACAAGGCGGCAGCCTGCAGGATGTTCCTGTCCCAGAAGGTAGGGAACAAGCGGATGCATACCTGCTGTTGTAAAGAGCACCGTCGGGTCATTATCCGGCAGGAGCGATTTGCCCTGAATTCTTGCGTGGCCTTTTGAAACAAAAAAATCTATGTATTTACTTCGAAGCTCATTGGCGGTCAAAAGAGAAGCCTCCTAAAATAGAGTATCAGCGCTTTATGATACAGAAAGACAGATAAAAGCACAATAGAGTTGTTCGGAAACCAATAGAGTTGACATTAAAATTAACCATTGATAAAACATACAAAATACTCTAAAATAATTCATTAAGGAGATATTGGACTTGTGAGACAACTCGGTTAGTTGTCTCACAAGTCTTGCAAAATGCCACGCATTTTGCTGTTTTTAAGCGGAAGTTGTTCAGAAACTGCAAATCGAAGATACATTGTTTCTGAACAACTCTATTAGTTAAGAGGGTATTATGGCTGAAGACTTAATGGACAAAGTATTTTCTTTATTTTCCGGCGAAGGGTTAACCGACGAAAAGCAGAATATGCTCAAAGGCATAGCAAAAGAGCTGGGCCAAAGTAAATATGCCAAGTTTTTCCGGGTCAGGAGTGAAGAGACCGATCCGTCTTTTTCATCCTTTCTTTTTTATGTATATAAGATGATTTTCCCCATAAAGGAATTCTATAAAGATATAAAGAAAATTGCAAAATTAAGAACCATGATTGTCGAGTCCTGCATAGATGCCGATATTCAGGAAACTGTTATCCGTCTAAGTGAGGCAAATCTTAATGAAAAAGCCAAAAGCACCCCCCCTGAAAGCCTTGTAGCTTCCATTCAGAAAGATATAGAGCTGCTTTCCAGTCAGTTTAATCATGATAAAATCAGCGCCGCCAACCACCGTTATGAATTAGCAGGAGCTCTGGAACAGCTGGTAAAATATAATTTTTTGGGTTTTTTCAAAAAATTTGACCCTCATTTTGCTGATGGAAGTTTTGTTATTGAACCAAAGTTTCCGGCTATCAAAACTATCTTAATTGTTGATCAGATAGGGGAATTTCTTACTGTTACCCATCTGCTGAAACCGGAAGAAGATTGGGTTAGCCTGCTGGCTCTCTTAAAAGCATGCAACGGGCAGGAACTCGCGAATCCTGAACAGTTTAAAACAATGATTAAAACCATCAGGGAAGTACACGCGTCAAAAATACTGGAGTTGATGGTACAATATACTTTAAGAAATCCGGTGTGGCAGTTTAAGCATCTGTCGTTCAGCGAATCAATCGGCGAAAGCTGGCTGGTAGCAAAAAAATCTGAAGCTTTTGGATATATAGCAAGAATCAATAATGCCAAGAAAAACAAACAGATAAAGGCGCTGACTAATCAGATTTTTGAATCATCCGATCTTGTAAGGCTTGAAAATTACACCGAGCAGTTCAGCGAGCCTTTGCAAAAGCGGAATGTTGATTATTTTTATTATGCCGGCGGCCTGAACTATTTAAAGGCATTTCTGGAAGATTATGTCGAAAAAGAAATAAAGGAAATCTGCGATATTCTTCTTATCCGCGGGCAATGGACAAATAGTACAATGTCAATGGAAATGAGCGATGCTTTACATCGTCTAGCTGGTACTTCGGAACCTATTGCCAAACTTGATATGGTTATGTCCGATGACGGGGCGGAAGGCTCGCGTTTACGGGCGTCTTTGCTTAGATTTGACCGCGATCCGACACAGGCCCGCATTATAAACAGCATAGTCGGAAAAAATAACGGCGATGCTCTGGAAATAATCAACGAAGCGGCGCAGGCGTTAATAATTATCGGAAAACACCTAAAGAACCTTATTGAAGATATTCAGAAAAAACACCCTGAATTGCTTATAAACTGGAGGGAAATCAATCTTGCTTCAAAAGAGCCCCTTGCCCAGAGAATGGTTGCGGATTTTAAGAGGATAAATTACTTTGTCCAGCTGATGCATCTTTGTACGCATATGGAAAATAACGATTTTACAAATTCGTAAAAGTATTGTAGAATATAGAAGAAGTAGCTGTTTATTATAAAATAGCTTAAAATTTTGCATATGCCGGCAGGCAAATGCAAATCCGGCAAACGGCGCAGTCATCGTTTTTCGGTATATTTTGATTTAAAGAGGAAGACATGGAAATTCAGGTTCAGGAACTAATTGATAAGATAAAAAAGGACGGGATTAACACTGCGGAGCAGGAAGCTTCAAAGATCAAATCTGAAGCCGAAGCCGAAGCGCGGCGTCTCGTGGAAAGCGCAAAAAAGGAAGCAGATGATATTATAAGCCGCGGCAGACAGGATGCTGAACGGGCGGAGAAAGTAGGGATAGCCGCTCTGGAGCAGGCATCCCGTAATCTCGTGCTTGTTTTTAAAGATGAAATACAGGCTTTGTTAAACAAAATTATCGGCGCTCAGATCGATGCTTCTTACGGCGAAGATGTTCTAAAAAACACGCTGCCGGATTTGCTTAAAGCCTGGGCGGCAAAAAGCGGAAACGACCTTGCCGTTATTTTGCCGGAAAACGATTTGTCAAAACTTAACGCCTTTTTCAGCGATAAGCTTTCCAATGAACTTAAAAACGGCGTAGAGCTAAAGTCCGATCGCAAGTTAACCAAGGGGTTCCGTATTTCCGGAAAAGACGGCTCCGCTTATTATGATTTTTCCGCGGAGGCGGTCGCACAGATGCTTTCGTCTTATTTAAATCCCAGGTTAGCCGAAATACTTAAAAATTCAGCTAAATAAAATTAACAGAGTAACTTTCATGAAACTAAATTTCATGTTCGATATTTATCACACGGCAGCAGCCGCGTAATATTGGAGTAAAAATGATCGGAACAAAAGGAATAGTAACAGCTGTTAACGGCAATATGGTAAGCGTCCGTTTTGACGGAGTTGTTTCCATGAACGAAGTCGGTTATGTAAAACTGGCCGGCACAATGCTTAAAAGCGAAGTTATCAGAATTCGCGGCGGTATAAGCCAGCTTCAGGTCTTTGAAATAACTAAAGGTATTACCATAGGCGATGAAGTTGAATTCACAGGGGATATGTTGTCTGTCGAACTGGGGCCGGGGCTTCTGGGACAGGTTTACGACGGTCTTCAAAACCCGCTGCCGCAGCTTGCTCAGGCAGCCGGTTTCTTCCTTGAAAGGGGAGTATACCTTGACGCGCTTTCAACCGAGACAAGCTGGCAGTTTACTCCTTCGGCAAAAGAAGGCGATAAAGTTGAACGGGCCGATACGCTCGGAACAGTACCGGAAGGATCTTTTACCCACCGGATTATGGTTCCCTTTAACCTTTTAGGAAACTATACC
>JAIRUY010000211.1 GCA_031254175.1 Treponema sp. | reverse complement strand
CCTCTTTTCCCGGTAATGAGCCAGCTTCTGAGTCAGGCTCAGACAAATTATGGCGAAGGTATACAATTGATAAATGCGGGCTCGCGTAATCTGGGAATTACGAAATTTAACGAAGCGCGGGAGAAAACAAGAGAAGTAAAACTTGTATATCCGGTAAATCAGGAAGCAGGGCTTCTGGAATTAAGAATGGAGCAATTTCTTGATCCTCAGGGATTCAATGCTTCATTCGCGCAGCGCCTTAACACAGCCCGTGCCGGAGCAAGACAAGGTTCCTGGGAGGCGTTTGGCGAACTTCAATCCCTTGCGGCAATCAATCCTAATTATCCGGGAATAGCAGGCATTATTCGTCAGGCGGAAATTGATATGGGGCTGCGCCGTCCGGATCCTAATCCGGCAGATATAGCGCGCGCAAGAGAGTTGGTTACTTCAGCCAGCCGTGTTTTGGATAACAATACTACAACACAATTTGAAGTCGCTCTGACATGGCTGGACGAAGCAATCAGGTTAGACCCCAATAATGTCGAAGCAGTGCGTGTAAAAGATCGTCTGCTTATCAGAATGGGTCAAGGCACTGTTACTGTACTTAGCAGTCAAGATGAAGAGCAATATCAAAGAGCAATGAGGGAATTTCAGGCAGGAAATCATCTGATAGCCCTTTCAATTGTGGACAGGCTTCTGCAGAATCAAAGTTATCGCAATGTTACAAGGCTCACTGATTTACAATCAAGGATACAGGCCAGCTTAAGATGAGTAAGTTAAAATATATACAGTTGGCATTATTCTCATTTTTTTCGATATCCAGCCTTTGGGCGTTTGATGTTTTTTGGGAAGCGCCGCAGCCTTTCTCTCCCCGTCAGGGAAGTTTTCCTGTCAGCGCGTATTCAGACAACCTGTCGGTGGTGGCATGGCAGGAAGTTACGCCTAACAGAGACACCCGCATTGCCGCCACCGGATTTATCAACATCAATGTTGCTGTAAAGGAAAGGGGAAAAGAATGGGAACAAAAAAGAATAGCCGCAGGTCCCTATTCGTATTCCGGTACTGAACCTTCAATCTTAAGTCTTGTAATTGATAACAGTGGAAAAATAGTAATAGCAGCCGCGAGGACAAGTTCACAAACAGATATTCTCATCTCCGAAGACAAAGGTTCCAGTTTTTCCAGTCATACAGTACAAATGGGTGTTGAATCATCTGTTGCTCCCCGCATCTTTGTACGTGCGGACGGCGGATACATTCTGTTTATTACAAGAGGTCTGTCTCAGTCCCTTGCAATTTATTATTCCCGTTCAAATGACGGAATAACATGGTCATCATTTGAATTATTTACGCCGGAAAACAGCCTTGCGCTCAACTTTCTTCCTGTTCATGCAAGCATTGGAAGAAGAGATATTGTATTTTTTCAATCCTTTGTTACCAGCATAGAAACATATTCTTCCTTCCAGCTTTTTTTCAAAACAAGCGATGACGGCGGCAGAACATGGACAGAAGGAAGGCGTTTCACTAATTTTAATGATCCTGTCATGCAGCAGCAGGCTTCTCCCGATTATTTTGACAATCAGCGTCCTCATCTTACAAGATACGGAAATAATTTATTGCTGGTCTGGGAAAGGCGTTATTCTTCACAACAGCCTCAAATATACAGCGCGGTAATCAATAATAACGCCGGTATTGTCGGCTCCGTTCAGCGTGTAAATACAGAAGAAGCATACTGCAATAATCCAATTGGTTTTATATATGAAAATACTCCGGCAGTGGTTTGGTTTGACAACATCAGGGGAATTAACAGAACAAACATCGCAGTACGCGGGAACTCGGGATGGGAGACAAAGCAGCTTTCCGGCAATAACCAAGAATCGTCTTTCGCAAGGCCTGTTATAGACGCTGGCGGCATGTATGTTTTCTGGCAGAATACAACGCGCAGCTCCGAACAAATCTATGTGCTTGCGCCGGATCGTACTGCCGCAAGTCCGCGTATAACTGCGGTAAATTTTAATCCTTCAATTCCGGGCCAGGCAGAAAGAGTACGCTTTGCCTGGAATATTCCGGAAGACACCTCCGGCATTGCCGGCTTTTCCTGGATATGGAGTCATGGCGAAAGAGCTGAGCCGCAGCGCAGAATAATGATTCCAAATACCGGAAATGTTCAAAATATGAACATGGAATTAAACGCTGTCACGGACGGAGAATGGTCTTTTGGCATTTCCGCGCAGGATAACGCAGGCAACTGGTCAGAGCCTGCAAGAATTTCATATTACAGAAAAACTACGCCTCCGCCGGAGGTGACAATCAATGAACCGCAATTGGACTCAAATGGTTTTATTGTTTCAAATAATTTCAATTTATCATGGCAGCCTTCAACGGATCCTTTTATAGCCGGCTATACATGGAGTCTTCAATATCTTGGCACAACCGATCAAACCGTCAATGCGCCGCCTTCCAGCATCATGGGAGGCGGCCACTCGGCAAGTTATGCCAATCAGGATAACGGCATCTGGGGATTTTCTGTATCCGCCATTGACATGGCTGGTAATATCAGCCAGCCCTCCAGCATTGTATTCAGGGCAAATAAATTTGTCCCGTATACAAGCGTCAGCTATATCGATGCCCATCAGGATGAACAGGGAGTGCTTTCTGTTCGGATTATCGGACGCGGATTTGCCACAAACGGCGAAATAACATCTGTTGTTCTGTCTCAAGACGGCAGGGAGGATGTTGAAAGTAATTTTAATATTTTGTCGGATCGGGAAATAGACGGAATAACATTCGAAAATCTGGGAGAAGGTGAGTATATAATAAAATTGAATCATTCTTCGAGAGGATGGTATACTCCCACCGCCGCCAGCTCATCGATTTCTGTCGGAAGATCGGGAACCGTAAAATACGGCGATTATTCAATGGAATGGAGACCTTCATGGACAATCCTGTCTGACGGAAAAATAACAGTTAATCCGGTATTCTTGCTTGCCGCATTACTGATAGTTTTCTGCCTTTTTGGATCAGTTGCCGCAGTCCGCGGTATCGGCGGAGTTATCGCGGAAGGCGCGGCAGTGCAGCAGGAAGCGCTCGCTATCATTACAGGAGATTTTATGCCATCAGAAAAGAAACAAAGATTTGTGCGAATACAAAAAAGAGGAAGAGGCCTTCGTTTTAAACTTGCATCCTTTACAATCGGACTGGTCCTTTTGATAGTTATAATGATTTCTACGCCCATGTATCTCATTATGACAAGTATGCAGCGTGAAACACTTCTTCAGAGTTTGTGGGATCGTTCAAAGGTTCTTCTTGAAGGACTCGCAACAAGCGCAAGGGCATATTTGCCCATGGGAGATTCAGGATTGCTGGAGTTGGGCTTCCTGCCTGCGCAATCCACAGCGCTTCCTGAAGCAGATTATGTAACAATTACAGGTTTCAGATCCGGTTCAATACACAGCGATTATGTCTGGGCAACCAATGATCCGGAAATACTTTCCAAGATTGATACCGCCGAATACCGGCCGGGCTTTTCACGGATAACCGACGATATTACACCTCGTTATGAGCAAATCAGCAGTGAATTAAACAACCGCGCAAGGGAAGCTGTGGGAGATCTTTCCACAAGCATTATGCAACTAACACAGGAAGGTATATCTCTTGCGCTGAGTACTGACGCAGCAAGCATGCGGCGGCTGGAAGACATTCAGGTAACAATTAATTCCCTTCAGGTCAGGCTTACGGAAATTCTTACGGAAATCTCCGGGGAAATCGGCTCGCAGCCGGATTTCTCCGCAGAAAATATTCATAGAAATGGTGAAAGAGCATTTATTTTCTTTAAGCCGGTAATGTACCGTCAGGGCGCTGAAGACAATTATTTCCGCGGTTTAATAAGGCTCGAAGTATCCCTTGATTCAATTATGAATGAAATATTTCAGGGACAATTTATTCTCCTGCGTGTTATTATAATAGTAGCTCTTGCGGCTATACTTATTGGAATCGCAGGCGCTTTTATATTCTCTGCGCTGATTATCAGGCCAATAAGGAAACTGGTAAGTCATATAGAAATAATCCGCGATACCGAAGACAAATCAAAACTTGCGGGCGTTGATATTAATATTAAATCAAAAGACGAAATCGCGATTCTGGGGAACACAATCAATGATATGACTCAAGGTCTCGTTAAAGCCGCACTTGCGGCATCCGATCTTTCGATAGGGAAAGAAATCCAGAAAAAATTCATTCCGCTGGAAGTAGACAGTCAGGGCAATAAAAAAACAAGCGGTTTTAAGCACACGCCGCACCTTAACTTTTTTGGTTATTATGAAGGCGCAAAAGGTGTATCCGGAGACTATTTTGACTATCTGGAACTGGACGGCCGTTACTACGCCATTATTAAATGCGACGTGGCCGGCAAGGGAATCCCCGCGGCTCTTATCATGATTCAGGTAGCAACAATGTTCATTAATTTTTTCAGAAGGTGGAAACCCTCAGAAAAAGGCATGCATATAGAAGATCTGGTCTACCAGATCAACGATTTTCTGGAAACCCTGGGATTCAAAGGCCGCTTTGCCGCTTTTTCCCTCTGTATATTGGATTCTAAAACCGGAGAAGTCCGTTTCTGCAACGCCGGTGACAATATTGTCCATCTTTATGACGAATCCGAAGGCAGGCTAAAAACCATCACTCTGCCGCAGACTCCGGCTACCGGCGTACTCCCGAATTTCATGATTCAATCAACAGGCGGGTATAAAGTTCAAACCTTAAAAATTGATCATGGTGATATTTTGCTGCTCTATACCGACGGTATTGAAGAAGCAAAACGCAAATTCCGCAGCAATGATTTTAAGGAAATAACCTGTACCGCAGGTCCGGTTGATACGCCTCATGAAAATCATATTTGCGGTCAGGCTGATGAAGAAATGAGTCCCGAACGCGTAGAAGGCATTATAAATGCGGTAATGGCCAGGGAAATTTATACATTGAAAAAATTTCACAATCCGGAAGGCGACATGAAGCTGGAGTTTGACTTTTCATCCAGCGAAGGAAGTGTGGAAGATGTAATTATGGCAATGGTATCGGTTGAAAAGATATTCCGCTGTTACAAAAACCCAAAAGCAGGCGAAGATTCCCGCATCCTAGTTGATAAAAAAATAGATGAGTTCCTGAAGAAGTATTTCCTGCAATACAGGCATTATTGTTCACATACGCGGGAATATCTGGAAAATGAAGCGTATTTGTACTATACTTTTGTTGAGGAAGATGAGCAGTATGACGACCTGACCATTTTGGGAATAAAACGCAAGTGAGTCAAAACATTAACAGCGGCATCCTTGCCGCAAAAAATATAATATGCAGAAAAACTGCATGACAAGAGAGGTAAAGAAATGACATTTAGCGAACGAATGAAAGAAGTGCTTGAACAGGGATGGGCTGCCTCCAAGGAAATGGCCGCTAAAGCAGGAGCAAAGGCACAAGACCTTGGCGAAAGAGGAATGATGATGCTGGAAGTCAAACAGCTTGAATCTCAGGCTCAAAAACTCATTGCCAGACTGGGAAGCGAAACTTATATCGCATTTACAGAACAGGATAAGAGTTCAATTGACCGTGAAGCTGTAGAGTTCAGAACCATTCTGGATGAAATTGCCGTAGTTAAAGATGCAATAGAGAAGAAAGAGACCGAGCTCAAAAACCGCAAATCCAATTAATACATCCTCTTGATCTTTTTTTGATTTTTTTATATAAATAAAAAATATCTGGCCATATATGGTCAAATACGGGCCGCTAGCTCAGTCGGTAGAGCATCGCCCTTTTAAGGCGGTGGTCGGAGGTTCGAATCCTGCGCGGCTCAATAAAGAAAATGCGCCATATTGACAACTTTTATTTGAATTAGTAAATTCATCATGCGGTTTTCTTGCCGGCGTGGTGGAATGGCAGACACTGGGGACTTAAAATCCCCTCCTAGCAATGGGGTATGAGTTCGAGTCTCATCGCCGGCAGTAACTTAATTCCTTATGTTATAAGGAATTAAGTGAGAACCACCCTTTTCAATGGGCGTTCATATTATGCTACTTATTTTGACTGGCACATAAACTGGCACATAGCCTGTTTGATTGCTGGTTTCTTTTAGGGTGCGATATGAACGCTTATCCATTCTCTATCTTCAAAAGGGCTGATCGCTCTTGTTATTCGGTGTCTTTTAAAGACTCAAACGGCAAATATATGCGTCCTGTTTCAACGGGAAAGAAAACAGAGACGGAAGCGGTGCAGGCTGCATTTCTGATGTTGCGTGAAGGTACAAAGCTAAATGATACGACTGTATCTACGCAAGGCATATTTTTGAAAGATACGATCCGAAACATTAAAACCGAAACAGACTC
>JAIRUY010000165.1 GCA_031254175.1 Treponema sp. | reverse complement strand
AGATTTTCAATTGGGCTGTCTGCTTCCGGAGTACTCTGAAAACTGACGTTGAGGGTACAGCCGATTGGACAAACAATACAGGTTAAGTTTCGCATTTTATTTCCCCTATATCAATTTACACTAAATTCCAAAATTGAGTCAGGGTTAATATCAAAACCCTTAAAATCTTTTGGAAAGAGATCCATACTTATCATCTGTGACGGCTGAATAAAGCGTTCTTTTTTTCTGCCAATAACACAACCATCAAGGCAAAGTTCAAGAACAGCGTCACTTTTTACAATCATGGAACGAAGATAAATCCGGTTTTTTTGATCCGGCGCAATCCGTGCCGGGTTTACATAACGCACGTGCGATCCTGCTCTGGTACGTATCTGTATGGCCGGATGAATACCGCGCAGCCATTGAACGGCATACTGACCGGCGCGGCGGCTTTCTTCGCAGACCCAGTCAACAAGGTCATGAACATGGAGAACATTCCCGCAGGCAAAAACTCCTTCCTGACTGGTCATCAGGCTGGAATCAACAACCGGTCCGTTTGTTGCGGCATCTAACTCAATCCCTGCGGTTTTGGACAATTCGTTTTCAGGGACAAGGCCCACAGAAAGCAGCACTGTATCACAGTCTATTCGGATTTTTTTCTCGGGCACGAGAACTCCTTTTTCCATCGGAGTAATTTCAACTCCTTCCACACGATCGCTGCCAAAAATATTTGTTGCGACGGATGAAAGGTAAAGCGGTATATCGAAGTCATTAAGACACTGAACAATGTTACGTGTAAGGCCGGCCGGATATGGCATGATTTCTACCACGGCTTTTACCCTGCAGCCGGCCCAGCTCAAGCGCCGCGCCATAATCAGTCCGATATCGCCGGAGCCGATGATCACGGCTTCCCTGCCGGGTATATATCCTTCTATGTTTACAAGGCGCTGCGCGAGCCCTGCGGTATAAATTCCCGCCGGTCTGGAACCGGGTATTCGCACATTTCCGCGATTGCGTTCCCGGCAGCCCATTGCCAGCACCAAAGCGCGGCATTGAATTTTCATGGCTCCGGAAGGAGAGACGCAGTAAATTTCCCTGATTAAAGGAGAATCGCCGCCGGAAGAAAATTTTGTGACTGTGGTGTTGAGATAAACGGCAATCCCTGATTTTATAACGCGCTCAATAAAACGTTCCGCAAACTCAGGGCCTGTGAGTTCTTCCGAAAACTCATGCAGGCCGAAGCCGTTGTGAATGCACTGCATGAGTATTCCGCCAAGATGATCCTCCCTGTCAATAATCGTGCAGGAAAAACCTGCTTCGTTCAGTTCAAGAGCGGCAGCCATTCCCGCGGCTCCTCCGCCGACAACAACTGCATCGTATTTCAATTCTTTCACAACGCAGCTCCCAGCACATGACTTTTACCGCCATGTTTTGTGACTTCATTCCAGGACAAACCTGTTTCCCTCATTATAATTTTAATGATTTTGTATGTGCAAAATCCGCCTTGGCAGCGTCCCATCTGGGCGCGGGTGAAATATTTTACTCCGTCCAAAGTATTGTGTCCCAGCCTTACTGCCTGCACAATTTCCGCTTCGCTGACATTTTCACAGCGGCAGACAATATTGCCCCAGACAGAATCTCTTGCGATGAGAGCATCCAATTCATGGAAGTCAACCTCTCTTGCACAGGGATGGGCTTCGATGTTTGGATCCCAGCCCGGCTTTTCAGTTAACTGAAGTCCCATTTCAAGCAGAATATTTTTTACATATTCACCAATTGCCGGCGAAGCTGTAAGCCCCGGACTTTGAATACCGGCCACCTGAACAAAGGCAGGAACTTTTTTCGATGCTTCAATGTAGAAATCTTCTCCCAGACACGGACGAAGTCCCGCAAAGGCAGTAATAACATCATTTTGACTGAGTGAGGGTATCATGGTCTTTCCGGAAACAAGGATCTGCTCCAACCGCCGGGCAGTGGTAGAAAAATCATCTTTGTCTCCGGCAGCATCTGCGGTAGGGCCGACAAGCACAGTGCCTTCAACTGTCGGAATAATAAGCATTCCTTTTGAAACAGAAGTTGGAACCGGAAAGACAACCCTTGATGGACAGGCTTTGGTCAGACGGTCAAGAAGAAAATACTCGCCCTTTCTGACGCTTATTTTAAAATCTTCGGCGCCGAAGATTTTTGACACTTCATCGGCAAACAGACCTGCGGCGTTTATCACATAACGCGCTTTTATTAACCTTAAACCTTGCGCACCATGATCGTCTTCAGCGTAAACAGTCCATAAATTCCCATCCCTTTGCGCTTCGATCACTTTAAAGTTTGTATATAACCGGACGCCGTTTTTCAGCGCTGATTCGATCAAGGCAAAAACAAAACGATACGGCTCGATTATGCCGCCGCCCGGCGCATAAAGCCCGCCGGCTGCATCAGTGGAAAGCTTCGGTTCCAATTCCATAATTCTGCGACGGGAACAGAGTTCTATTCCGATTACATCATTCTCCAGTCCCTGCAAATAAAGTTGTTCAATTGCTTTCATTTCTTCTTCATGAAGAGCGACAACAATAATCCCGCATCTTTTAAACGGAAACTTTAATTCTCTTCTGAGCTGGTCAAACATCATATTGCCCTGAATTTCCAGCCGTGTTTTCAGGTGTTTTTTGTTGTGATGAAAACCGCCATGAATGATTCCGGAGTTTGCCTTTGAAGTTCCAAAAGATACATCTGCGGCTTTTTCCAGAATTGCTGTTTTTATATTATACGCCGAAAGACGCCGGGCAATATTTGCCCCGGAAACTCCGCATCCGATAATGGCGGCATCAAATTCCATTTAACAATTGTATAGGCTAATGAGCATTTTTACTATATAATTAAGGTATGCGAAAACGGATATTTATAGACAGGAAAACCGGCACAAAAGAAAAAATAGATATTATAAAAAGGGCAGCGGAAAACAAATACGATGCCGTTGTATTTTCTCTTTTTGAAAAATTCAACGCAAATAATATTTGTATCAAACTGGCAAAACATTACGGCCTCAATATCGAGGCGGGAGGCCATGAGCTTTCCCTGCTGCTGCCAAAACGATTGTTCTTTTTTCACCGCGATCTGTTTCGTATGGAACAGGGCAAACGAAAAAACGGCCATCATTTTTGCCCGACCAATCCCAAAACAATTTTCATCATCAAAGAAAAAGCAAAGGTTTTATTTTCACGCTCCATGCAGACAGTGACAACTCCCCGCATTTTTCACCTGCTGGCCGATGAAGGACATGAATCTATCTGGTGCGCGTGTCCTGCCTGCCGCGCTTTCAGCCCTGCGGAGCAGAACATTATCGCCGTAAATTCAGCGGCGGATGTGCTTGCCGGTCTTGATCCTGATGCGCGGCTTTCATTTTTCGATTATAACGTAGAGCCGGAAGAAGAAGGGGTTGAACCAAGGAAAAATATGTTCCTGCTCAAAAAATAAATTGAATGGTTTTGCATGTTTTAAAGTCAGCGCAAGCGCCGCAGTTTATAATGGGCTTAATCAAACCATCTTTCTAATCTCGGAAACCAGATAAAAAGACCCGGTTCCCAATACAGGAAGCCCATTTAAGGCGGCAAAATCCATTGCCAGCCTGACAGCCTCAAACGTGTTCTCTACAAGCACAGTCTTTTCTCTGTCTGACCCATCATTAACTGCACAGCAGGCAAACACTTTATAAACAAGAGAAGGATTGCTGATCTTAAAAGTCCCCGGAGTTGTAATAATAATTTTCTCAAAACGGGAATATGCTTCTTTTGCCATTGCCGAAGCGTCTTTATCCGCAGCGCAGCCAAAAATTAAAACGCCGCCTTCGCCGTACAGCGAACAGAAGGTCTCTACGCAAAGGGCAAGGCTTTCCGGCGTATGGGCTCCGTCAATAATGAATGGCTGACAAATACCTCTCCCGGCTGTTTTTATTTCGGCTATTTTTTCAAAACGGGCAGGAATGTTAAGATTTTTTAATCCGCGGCGGATAACATCTTCACCGCTGTTTGCAGCGAATATTTGCGGAAAGGCAGTTTCTAACGCGGCAACGGCAATAGCGGCATTTTCCGCCTGCACTTTTCCCGGCAGGGGAATTGACAAATCAAGCGGAGAGGAAGACAGGGGCTTCTTTAAAGACAGAGTAAAATCTGTGCCCTGCGGACTGACTTTTATGCAGGACAAATCTGCTATTTCAGGAAAATAAAAAAAACGGCTGTTTTTTTCTTCTGCTTTCTTTCTGAAAACATCCAGAGCTTCTTCTTTTTGTTTTGCCAGAATTAACGGCCTGTCCTGTTTAATTATTCCGGCTTTTTCACCGGCCACTGCCGCAATTGTACTTCCCAGAAAAGAAGTGTGTTCCAGTTCTATCATTGTTATTACGCTGACCAGCGGATCAAGAACATTTGTTGAATCCAGCCGCCCGCCCATACCGGTTTCTACAACCATTACATCGCAGTTTCCGTGCTTTGCGCACAGAAAAAACAAAAGAGTCAAAAGTTCCCAAAATGTGGGTTCGCAGCCGCTTGCGCTGTCAAAAAGAGCCGCTGTCTGCGCATTTGCCGCCGCAGGAAGCAGCATCTCAGTAATGTGCCGCAGTTCGTCTCCTGCTGCGCAGTATACTTCTTCGCCAAAAAACGAATCGCCAAGGCAAATCCGCTCACGTATGTCTGTTACATGCGGCGACATATAGCGGGCGGCGCGGAAACCGGCTGCTGTCAGCATGGCGGCTAACATTGCCGTTACCGAACCCTTGCCCTTTGACCCGGCTATGTGAATGGAAGGCGCGCAGCG
The DNA here is from genome assembly GCA_031254175.1 of Treponema sp. Lineage (GTDB taxonomy): Bacteria > Spirochaetota > Spirochaetia > Treponematales > Breznakiellaceae > WQXQ01. The sequence continues at coordinate 14,373 of JAIRUY010000165.1, read as the reverse complement.
TTCAGGATTACCAGCCATCCCGGCAAGCGTTTCCATCCTGTCCAGCCGAAAACTTTTTGGCCTTTGCCCGCGCTCAAGGTTGATAAAAGCTGACAACCACGCAAATACTTCGTTTGATGAAGAAAAATAATTGTTACTCAGACAAAGCCTACTAACTTAATTCGTATGTTTTTCCGTACTTAATAATTTCAACATTGGGGAAACCGTTTTCTGCAAGATAATTCTTTAAAAAGATTTGGGATTTTTTCTCGCCATGAACCATAAATATCCCTTTAAGTTTTGAAGTATCCATCGCTTTGAGCCATTCCAGCATTTCAAAATAATCCGCATGAGCGCTGAATGCGTTTATCTCTTCTACCTGTGCATTTACCTTAAACCATTCGCCGTGGATTTTAACTTCTTTTTCACGGTTGCGGATACGGCGTCCCAGTGTGTTTTCGGCCATGTAACCGACTGTCATAATCGTTGTATTGGGATCCTGTATATTATGCATAAGGTGATGCTGAATGCGTCCTGCTTCGCACATTCCGTCCGCAGAAATTATAATAAGCGGTCCCGGATGATCGTTTAACGCTTTGGACTCCTGAACGCTGGTTGTAAAATGAAGGCTGTTAAAACCAAACGGATTTTTGTGATGTTTGATAAACGCTTCCTTTATTTCTTCACTGTAACATTCGGGGTGCACCTGAAAAATTGTCGTTGCATTGGTAGCCATGGGCGAATCTACAAAAATCGGCACTTCGGGAATTGTACCATCATCTACCAGCAGGTGGAAATAATAAACAAGTTCCTGCGTACGTTCAATCGCAAATGAAGGAATAAGAATTTTTCCCCTGTTTTGTACAGTCCGCTTTGCAATACCGGCAAGCTTCGCGATTGCGTCATCAGTGGAGCCGTGGCGGCGGTCTCCATAGGTGCTTTCAAGAATGATATAATCCGGCGCAACTTCAGGGATTGCGGGGTTTCGAATTATGGGCTTGCCCTTTCTGCCAAGATCTCCTGTGGCGAGGATGTTCAGTTCCTTGCCGCCTTTTTTTATTTTTATTGCCGCTATTGCAGATCCAAGAATATGCCCCGCATCATGAAATTCAAGGCTTACTCCGTCTCCTATAAGCATCGGCCTGTTATACGAAACTCCGATTGTCTGGCTGACTGCCGCTATTGCTTCCTTCTCTGTATAAAGAGGTGTCCAGTTGAATTTTTCCCCTTTTTTTTGGGCCTGTTTTTGCAGATATTTTGCGTCACGCGCCTGTATGTTGGCGGAGTCCATCATAATAAGACTGGCTATATCCCTTGTCGCCGGAGTAGCGTAGATATTGCCTTTATATCCCTGTTTTACCAGCATCGGCATAAGGCCGCAATGATCGTAGTGACCATGGGTAAGAATAACGCTTTCGACACGATCTACGGCAATGCCAAAATTACGGTTCTTGCGATCAGATTCTTCTCTGGAACCCTGAAAAGCGCCGCAGTCAATCAAGTAGCTTGCCCCGTCAATCTCAAGCACATGCTTGGAACCTGTAACTTCTTCGGCTGCGCCGAGTGAATAAAAATCAACATTCATAGGGATGATTATATCATGGAATATAAAAGGAGTCACCTTTTTCTGATTTCTTTCAGCAGCGATACTAGTCAAAGGTATAGCCTCGCACATATAATATTAACGAACACCTATTCGATGTTGCAGAAAGTAAAATTAAAGGCGTATAGTTAAAATGCAATTCAGGTCAACAAAATCAAAAATGCCTCTCGTTTCATTTAAGGATGCGGCATTAAACTGCCTGCCGGAAGACGAAGGGCTTTTTGTTCCGGATCAAACGGCTGATTTCAGGCAGTTTTTTTTACACATGGATGAAAAAACAAGTTTTAATGAACTTGTTGCGGCTGTCGCGCCTTCATTTTTTGAAGGTTTGCTAAATCCTGTTTCCGCGTTAAAGGTTGCGAAAAACGCTTTTAGTTTTAAACCTGAACTCATCAAACTTGACGATGAGTATTCCCTGCTGAATCTTTTCAACGGACCGACAGGAGTTTTTAAGGATTTCGGCATTGCCTTTATGTCAGCAGTATTTGAAGAAATTCTGGAAAAAGACAAACCGGTAATGATCATTTCCGCGGCGAGGCCTGACACCGGTGTCAGCATGGCTCATTCCCTTTGCGGACGGAAGGGCATCTCTCAGGTTCTTCTGTATCCATCCGGACAAATTAATGGCCTTGATCCTTCTGCATTCATACAAAACGGCGGAAACATAATTCCCATTCAGATAAATGGAACATTCGATGATTGTCAGCGTTTGGTGATTGAAACAATTAAAGACCGGGAATTTTCGGAGCGGTACAATGTAACCAGCGGCAATTCAATAAATCCTGTCAGGCTTTTCCCGCAGGTTTTTTATTATCTGTACGCATTTACACAAGTAAAATATTTCCTCGGCGGAGATTTCTTTTTCAGCGTGCCTTCCGGCAATTTCGGCAATCTTTTGGCCGGCCTTTACGCATGGAAATTCGGCATGCCGGTAAACGGTTTTATTGCCGCCATGAACGCCAATAATTCAATGGGCGATTATATCCTCGGCAAGCCGTTTGTTCCAACGCCGCATATCAATACAAATTCACCGGCCATGGATGTAAGTATTCCGCTAAATTATCAACGGCTTGCGTCTTTTTACGATGAAGCGCCTCTGGTTATGCGCAACATGGTATACCCGGCTTCTGTGGATGACGCTCTGACGTTAAAAACAATGGACTATGTCAAGAACAAATATGATGTTTTTATCGATCCTCATGCCGCAGTAGCTTTTGCAGCAGCGATGAAAATCAATTCAACGCACAAATGGAACAGCAATACGCATACAATAATTCTCGCTACAGGCCATCCTGCAAGATTTGCAGACATTGTAAAAAAAGCCACCGGCAAGGCAATAAAAATACCGGACTTTATTCTGGCGCTTCAAAAAAAATGTGAGCCTATCGCAGTTATTTCTCCGCATCTGGATATATTGGAAAACGCGATTGCTAGCGTTCTGTAATATTCAAATGGCGTTGTTTCCGGACAATCCTGCGCAAAGGTCTGTTGTAATAAGAAAAATTTTGCATTAGACTTTAACCTATGCTGAATTTAAAAAAATATCTTTTTATCGCCATAAGCGTGATGCTAATCGCAGGATGCAGGAGCGCGCCGTTTGCTGAAGAAAAGCAGCAGCCTGCGGCGGATATTTCAACACCGGCAAAATCTCCAATACCGGTGAATATTCATCACGTATTTCAGATATCCAATGAAGATGACAGACACGAATTTGCAGAAACCCGCCCGCAGGTTAGAGACAGGGATGAACTTACAATCGTACTTTCAAAGCATGAAGTAGAACTCGATTTCCGCAAATCCTATTTCGCTTCCGAAGCCCAGATTTTTACAGGGATTTATGAAGGGCTCTTTTCCTATCATCCGCTTACTTTGGAGCCGGTTCCGGCTGTGGTAGAAAGGTGGGAACTTTCCGAAGACAGGAAGCAATGGACATTTACAATCAAACGGAATGCGCGTTATTGGAACGGCGATCCCGTAAGGGCGCAGGATTTCCGTGCTGCGTGGCTCTCTCTTCTGGAGCCTGACCGCGAATCTCCGTATTCAAGTTTATTTGATATTATTGAAGGTGCGCGTGATTTCAGGAACGGCATTGAAAAGGATCCCGATAAAGTCGGCATTCTTACCCCCAACGCAAGAACTCTGATTGTAAAATTAAATTCTCCCGCCGCTTTTTTTCCGGCAATGCTTTGTCATCACTCGTTCAGCCCGATCCATCCCTCTATGGTAAACAAGGATTCCTGGTCTCCTGCAGAAGGGCAGAAAGACTGGCCGCCTCCTGTTTCAAACGGCCCGTTCCGCATCGATTCCATGGATGAAAACAGCATTGTCTTGTCAAAAAACAACCAGTATTGGGATAACCGGAATGTCGCGCTGAACAAAATAACAATCAAATATACTGAAACCGCCGAAGAAGCCTCCCATCTTTGGAATTCCGGCGAAGCGCGGTGGATTGCCGGAAATGTAAATATTGACGCTCTTACAGATCGTTCAGGCATTCAGGTAAATGTTATGTTTGCAACTCACTATTACTTCATTCGCAGCGGAGCTGAGCCTTGGAACGATGCAAGAATCCGCCGCGCCATGGCGCTTGTTCTTCCCTGGGAAGAAATTCGCAGCTTCTATTATCTTCCGGCTAATTCACTAATATATCCTATAGTTGGTTATCCTGAAGTTAAAGGAATATCAGAGCCCGACTATGAACAGGCCCATAAACTTATGGCAGAAGCCGGTTTCGCCGATGGAGAAGGATTGCCGGAATTGGTTTTACGCCTGACACCTTCTTCAGATTCAGCCAGAGTCGGCGGCCTCATGGCTGTCGCATGGAAAGAGATACTTGGATTCAACGTGCGCGTTGAAATTATTCCCTACGAACGATACTTTCAATCCTTAAAAGAAGACGGCTATACAATAGGTTCTTCTACATGGATTGGAGATTTTGCCGATCCGTATACATTTCTTCAAATGTGGAGACGCGATTCAAATCTAAATGATGCCCGCCTTAATGACGATGATTACGAGGAGCTGCTTGAAAGATCCATGATTGAAGAAGGAAGCGTCCGTTTTGCAACACTTGCCGAAGCCGAAAAAATTCTTTTGGACAGGGGCGTTGTGCTGCCGCTCTTTTATCAGCCCGCATTAAATATTGTTGACACAGGCGAATTGGACGGATGGTACCCCAATGCACTGGATATTCATCCATTAAAATATTTATCATTTAAATCTTACCGGCCCCTGCCCGGTGTAGCATTGGCGCGATGATTCGAACCGGTCTTGGATACGACATTCATCGTTTAGAAAGAGGGAGCCCCGGAAAGAGACGGCGTTTCCTTCTTGCCGGCGTTGAGATTCCTTTTTCAAAGGGAGAAACCGGTCATTCGGACGGAGACGCGCTTGCCCATGCGGTTTGCGACGCAATTCTTGGCGCCGCAGGACTGGGCGACATCGGCGAAATGTTTCCGCCTTCCGAGCCAGCATGGAAAGACGCGGATTCTATGGCGCTTTTACGCAAAGCATTTGCGCGCGTTAAACAGGCCGGCTGGCGGCTCGTAAACCTTGACTGTGTTGTAATCTGCGAAAAACCAAAAGTACTTCCATACCGCGATGCTATCCGCAATTCATTGGCCGAGGCTCTGGAAGCCGGAATTGACAGAATTTTTGTAAAAGGAAAGACAAAAGAAGGCCTTGGGCCTGTTGGCAAGGGAAAAGCTGTCGAAGTTTTGGCTCAGTGTTTAATAGAAAATCAGGGTTGAAATAAAACAGATGAAGCCAAAATGGGACGCTATTTTTAACACGCTTGAAAAATGGCGGCTGCAGTTGTCTGCCGCCGCAGAAAACAATCCTTCTGTAAGCACAATCGCAGAAAACTACCGCAACGACCCATGGGCGGTACTGGTCTCCACAATACTAAGCCTGCGTACCAAAGACGAAGTTACTCTTGCCGCATCTGAACGCCTGCTTGAAATAGCCGTTTCGCCTGCTGAACTTGCCGCAATGAAAACAGCAGCTATTGAAAAACTTATCTACCCTGCCGGATTTTACCGCAACAAAACCGCTTCTTTGAAAAAAATAGCCGCAATACTCCTTGAACAATACGGCGGCAAAGTTCCTTCTTCAATGGATGATCTGCTTGCCCTTCCCGGTGTCGGCAGAAAAACAGCCAACCTTGTTTTGAACGAGGCGTTTGACATTAACGCTATCTGCGTCGATATTCACGTGCACAGAATATCAAACCGGTGCGGATGGCTCTCAAGCAAAACTCCGGAAGAAACAGAGATGATTCTACGGAAAATCCTGCCGCTTAGATTCTGGAAAAAGATAAACTATCTGCTTGTTCTCTACGGCCAAAAACTTTGCCGTCCAGTAAGTCCGTTCTGTTCCCGTTGTGTTATAGAAAGACACTGCGCCCGTAATGGCGTAGATCGTTCAAGATAACGACACACAGAACTTTTTTACTTTTTTCGTTTAGCAGTCTGTATGCCTGCTTTTGAAATACTTTTTAATGTTTTTTCCAATTTTTTATTATTGGCAGCCTTTGCAAGATCGTAATCCATTTGCGTCAACAACCAGAACTCGGGTTTTGTGCTGAAATATTTTGCAAGACGTACAGCTATGGATGTTGTGATTCTGCTTTTGTCCAGACTAATAAGTCTTAACGCGGTTTGGCTGCATTTAATTTCTTTTGAAAGTCTGTTACAATTAAGATTGTACTTATCCAACAACCCCAAAAGCAGCGAGCCAGGCGTTTCTTTTATTTTTGACATGATCACTCCTCAACCTTTATACTTTAATAAGAATATAAAATATAAATCGTTCTTAGTCGATCATTTGGAGTAAATTTAATTTATTTTTATTTTTTTCCACTGTGGTTTTCCTTCTATTTTTCCTAAAAAAATTATAAATTCCTTAAAATTAGCACATAATAATGTTTGAATCGCAATATCATAGTTTCCATCAATATGTTCTGCCCTGTGCGCATCAGCTGTAATAATTACGGGAACATGATGCTCACGGAAAAAACTCAAGAAAACCGGAGAAGGATAAACCTCATTAATTTTTCCGTTATTAATTCCTCCGGTGTTTACTTCTACTGTTATCCCCGCTTTTGCGGCGATGCATGCAATTTCCTTCTGGCGGCATACTTCGTTTTCTTGCGGCCAATATTTTTTATTAATGCAATTTTTTTTGATAATATCCGCATGACCGAGAATTTCAAAACCGCCCAGAGCTATCATTTCTGTCATTGCGTCATAGTAATAGTGCATCAGCGCCTGTGCATCGCCGTTGAAGCCTTCTTTAATACCCGTTAATAATTCTTCCTCAGGGCCGTCCACCGTAAACGGCCGCGCTCCGTTTGCCGGAATAACAAAATGAGCGCTGCTTATTAAAAAATCCGGATTTACCGCTTTAATGTCACTGTCAATTGCGGAACGTAAACCTTTGATATAATCAACTTCAAAGCCCAGAAAAACATCAAGCTTTCCATGCCAGCGGTGTTTCGCGGCGAGAACCTGTTCAACATATTCATCAAAACGATCGTCCGGCATATTCCAATCTGTTTTTATGCCTGTTTTTTTCAGTATTGGCGCATGAGCGCTAAAACCGATTGAATGCAGTTTCTTTTTATACGCGGCAGCGCACATTGTTTCGATATCGTCCTTCCCATCGCAGAAATTGGTGTGTGTGTGCATACATGAAAAAAGCAAAGAATTCATATTACCTCCATAATAATTGCGCCGCTTTTTGCGTCACGCTGACTGGATTTGCCGGATTTATTTACAAGACTGCCAGAGACAATTTCTTCAATACGCTTTTTTTCTCCTGCCAGCAGGACAAGACCTTCATCACAGCAGCCATAACATCCGTAACGATTCTGCGGAAGCGCAAAAACATCCGAAATAACTCTTATTTGGGGTTTTTCGTTTTTCTTTTCAACGCCCGTATACAAATAACTTAAAGCAAGTCTTTCTTTTGGAAGTCTCGCTGCCGCCGAAAGCCTGACAAGTTCTTTTGGGGCATCAATGGTTTCAAAGGCAAAGTGGCACCATCGTTTTTTTCCGCTAGGAGCATACGGACAAGCCGCCGTATGCGTACATGGCGACATTGGCTGACGCCCCAATTCCATGAATGAAGCGCGCAAAAAAGAAATAAAATGCCCCGATTGCGGCACTCCCGGCTCTACAGTCAATATACCTGCATCCGCTTCTGCGTAACTATGCATAAATCGCGCGGCATTATCCGCAGTGTGCCTTAATCCGTTCAAATTACTGTGTGATAAATTTTCATAAATTTCATTAAACATATTTACAGCGCAGACAAGAGCCGCCTGTTTTTTTTGCCGCGCGGCGGCTCGTCTTATGTCAATATCCGTTCGCACAAGGTTTATTTTCCATGAATTTTTGCCGCCTGTTTTTTCATTCATGACACCATCGGCGCTTAAAGCGTCAAAAAAATTCTTTCCTGCTTCCAGTGCAGGAGCGCTGCGATCTATGCAGTTAATCTCCAGCGGAATATTTCTTAAATCAGGGCGGGCAATCCAAAGCGCCGAAACAAAGGTCAGAGGGCCGCTGCCGAGATCTGTAATCGTATTTCCGCAAGCTAACGCAATGTCAGTCCCATGCAGCAAAATGCAAAGACGGTAAAGATTCCATGGCAGAAAATAATGCATGTAAGCGGAAAGAAAATTCGGACGACTTAAATAGGAAAGCGACCTGCCGCCTCTCCTGTTTGTGAGCAGCCGAGAAAGTTCCGCAATCTGGGAAGGCATAGCGCCGCGAAAACGTCCGGGGATCGGGAAAGTTTTTTCGATTAAAGAAGGGACAGCCTTTAAGAAAGCGCGTGTTTCTTGCGGCAGTATGCCGGAGAGTATCATATTAAACTACCTGACTACAGCAGATACAGGAACAATTTCAATGCCTGAACGAGCCAATGCGTCAAGAAGCACATCGATGCGCTGAAAAAGATATTCATCTCTGCCGCCGGGAAGTTGACCAAGACGTATGGGGATAACAGCACCGGCACTGCTTCTGCCAATAATTTGTTCAATCATTCCAGAAGCCGGGGTCTGACGTATATTGAGTCTTACAGCTTCTTCTCTGGAAATCCAGTCACCAGGATCAAATGTTCTTGTCACAGTGGTATACCCTGCCGCAGCAGCTGCTGCGGTTATCAGACCGGAACTGCTATAAAAAGGAGGATGCCACAAAAGAGAAAGGGGCTTTCCAACAGCTTTGAAAAATTCATCTTCGTTACGCGCAAGTCCCTGAACGATAAAATCATGCGTAATACGGTATCTGGAATCAGAAAAATCAATCGGCGCATAAAAAAGTGAAGCTGTTTCGTGCCCTGCTTTAACTATTGCTGACAGAGCGGCAGGATAACGCCGGATAAAGTCTCCGTTCAGGAAAAATGTCGCTTTGGCATTATAACGGCGCAAGGCGGTTAAAACCTGCAATAACCCAGAATCATCATCATAAAGATCAAAACACAACGCTATTTGCAATTGCCGCCCGGAGGTGTATGCGCTGCCGGCAGAATAACCGGATACAAGAGACACAGTTTGTACAGAATTTATGTTGCGCAGCAAGGGGACATTTTTAAAATGCCCCGCAGCCTGCGGTTCAAGAAAAACACGGTAGCGTTCTGAAGAAAGAGAGACCTGCTGTAACTGAGGCTCGCTCACTGAAACCCAGGAACTTCTGCCGTCAGTTGCAAACCATTCATTGCCAACTCTTGCCAATATCCGCGAAAAACCACGAACGGGAGTCTCAAAACCAAATTCATCCGCACCGGAAAGACAGATTCTTCTGCGCGCGTTATTGGAAATATTAATTTCTTCGATAAAGCCGGCGTTGCCCGAAATAAACTGCTCGTTGTTCGTCCATATACAGAAGAGAACAGATTCTCCTGCCGTTTTTCGTACAAGCCGCCAGTTTAAAAAATCCCAGAGTTCAAAGCCATTCTCTCCCCAGAATACAGCCATTGACCCATCAGGGGACAAAGCTCCGCTGGAAAATGCAGGAACATCTGAGGAAGATAAACTTTTAATGTGCTCCCTGTTAATTTCAAAACGCCACACAGAAGCCTTTCCTTCCTGCGAGGCAGAAACTGCAAGCTGTCCGCCGGCAGACCAAAGCACATTGATATTCTCTGTCCAAAAAGGAATTGTTATATGCACAAGAGCGGCTCCGCTGTTTTGATACTCAGCCAGAAGAAAAATAAAAAGTCCTTTCCCGTTTTTATTTATCATTATTGAACCGGAATCCGGCGCAATCCAGTATTTATCCAAACCGGAATCAAAATCAAAGGGAAACAAAGCCGTTACGCTGCCAATGGAAAGAAAATCTCCGTAAATTGTCCTCGTAAAAAGCTCAGGATTTCTGACACAGTATAGAGTATTTCCGGTCAAATAAAAAAAGTCTCCGTGCTGTCCCCATAAAATCGAATTAATTCCGCCTGAGCCTATCATTCTGAAACGTTCATCTGCCAGTGTAGACATATCGTTAACAATGGGAGAATAAAAAAGCCTTCCGTCTTTTGCATACACGAAAAGCCTTGAATCAGGGCTCCATTTAACCGGAAAAAACATGGCAGGAAGTTCAATTCTTTCACTGATAATCCGTTTCGTGCCGCTGCCCGCTTCAATAAGAAGAAGGTTTCCGTAAGCAGGGCTTACAGGCTCAATATATACAATCCATCTGCCGTCTGGAGATGCGGCCAATTCCTGAGTTCTGCCTTTTAAAGGCACATTGCCTTGTGCAAAAGACGGATACACGGGAAGCTGCACAGGCAGCCCTCCTTCAACAGGAATCCTTGCTGCCCCAAAACGGTTTGTTACATAAATTGTTCTTCCATTGTCAACAAGCTGCAGTTTTTCCGGATATGCGGTGAGCTGCCGCATGGACATATCAGAGAGTGTGGAAATAAAAAGAGCATTCTGTGACTCAAACTCTGTTTTAAATAAAAGCCGGTCATCATTTGAAATATTTAAACCGGAAAAACTAATCCCGAAAATAAAGGAAACCGGGAACAGACAAAGGCAGAACAAAAAAAGAATTTTAAGCGGCTTCATCAAGACTTCCCCAGAAAGTCGTCAAGTTCTTTTTCAAGACACTCCAGAATATTTTCCATTTCCTGAATCCGCCGGATTGAGTACTTGATCTGCTGATCCATCAGCTTTTCACACGCTTCATCTAACACATCGCTGAAAATGTATTCGCCGGACACCTCCGCAGAACGAAGATTCCTTCCCGGCAAAGATGCGGATTTCTCATCTAATGTCATATTTTAATTGTAGTATACTTTATTGGATAATTTCCACAGGTTTTTCCCATGTAAATTCCGCTGAAATCACCGCTGGTATGTCAGAAGCAGGCGGACTTTCCAATGTATTTGCGTTATCAAACAGCCGTATATAGGTAAAAACGGCAATAAATGCCAAAAGTATCAATAATAATTTTTTCATAAAACCTCAATATTTTAACATTCTTATCTCAACAATTCAATGGGATTAATCAATTTGTTGGCTCTGTCATATATACTAAAATGAAGATGCGGGCCTGTACTATAGCCGGTATTGCCGGATTCGCCGATTTTTCTGCCTCTGGCTACCCTGTCCCCCTGTTTCACAGAGAAAGAATTAAGGTGGGCATAGAGAGTTTTATAGCCGTTATCATGTGTCATAATAATATATTTCCCGTAAATTCTGTTTTCGCTTACTACGGAGACAAGACCATCCAGCGCCGCCATGACAGTTGTGCCTGTATCCGCCCTAAGATCAATTCCGGTATGAAAATTTAACACTCCACTGATAGGATCCCTTCGCATTCCATAAGGGCTGGTCACAAACCTGCTTTGAACCGGGTAAACAAACAATTCTCCCAGACTTAACCGCAGATCAATATCGTTCATTCGCGCACCCGGGATAAAAAGGGTTTCTCCCGGCTTGATGTTATCACTTTTTATATCATTTACATCCAGGATAACTTCTAAAGGCACGTTAAAAGAAGCGGCTATTTTTAAAAGACTGTCGCCGTTTTTAATCTGATATGGTATTCCGTCAATATTCGGTATTCGTAATGTTGCCCCCTCCTGCAGGGTTCTGGCATTGCGAATTTCATTGGACGCTATTATCGCGCCGACAGAAACCCCGAAATTTTGCGCTATTAAAGACACGGAATCTCCCCTTTTTACTTTGTACTGCTGCCATTCAAAGGTAATTAAGTCATTTTCAGCGTCCGGAACGTTTAAGCCTTCGGCTTGCGCAGAGGCAGCTTCCTCTCCGATAACAACAACTTGCGAAGGTAAAATGCCGGTTATTCCGGTTGCGGCATAAAGCATTGTATGGCGTTCAGCTCCTGAATCCGCCTGAGGCTTGTAAACATAGTCTTTTGGTATTGTTATATTGATATCTTCCCAATTCAGTGCAGCCAGAGCTATTACAACTGTCCCTGCAATAACAGCGAGGGCCGGCAGAGATGGAACAGAAAAGCTAAACCCTTTTTGGCCTCTGGCAACTGTCGTTGAGGACGCCCTGTTTTTGGGCAGTTTTTCACCACGAATTTTGTATGAAGGCTGTGATTCCCGGTTCGGACCTTTGGCTCTGCGAAACTGCGAAAACAGCCCTTTTAAAGAAATTCTGTCCTGCCGGAAAGACGGAGCTTTCCTTTTTTTGCGGATTGGCTTTTGACTAAACTGGCTCATAAATCCGGCATTAAAACCTGCCGATTTATTATTATGCAGAAAAGAAGATGCCTTTTTTCGTTTTACAATACGCTGATTTTCTATTATTGCCGCCATACTGGGTTTATCGACAAAAAACCCTTTAAGGATTATATATGATATAGGTATGAAGGGAACAAAAGCGTTTATTTTTGCTATTTTAACTGTGCTTTTTTTAAAATTATTCATATTTGATTTTATAATAGCTCAGGGGCATTCCATGGAGCCCGCAATTCAAAGCGGCTCTGTTCTGATTGTCAGCCGCATGAGGTACGGCATAAGGCTTCCGTGGCAGCAGGAATATCTGCTCCGGTGGGCGCAGCCCAAAAAAGGAGAAATTGTGGTTTTTTACACACCTACAGGCGAAATGGCGGTAAAACGCTGCATTTCACTAACCGCTTCCGGCAGTTTCTATGTTGAAGGAGATAACGGGAATGCTTCGTACGATTCACGCGCTTATGGGCCGGTTCCCGCAGATAATATTATAGGGAAGGTGTTGGGATACTAAATGAATCTGAAAAAACGGTATGTAATAGTTTTCATCCTAATGGGCCTCGCCGCCCTGTATCTTCTTGCTTCCTATGCTGTCATGATATTTAAGGGCGATGTTACCCCTGTTTACCGGCCGCAAACTACAGCGGCTGAACGCGGTTCCATATTGGATCGAAACGGACGTTTTCTTGCCATTCAAATCAGATTTGCGGATGTCAGTGTCTGGCGGCCTTCCATCGAAGACATTTATTTTTTATCGAATGAAATTTCACCTGTCCTTGAAATGTCTCCCGCGGAAATTCGCGAAAGAATCAATTCTTCTGAATCTGATTTTCTTTACTTAAAAAGACAAATTGATGATTCTACCGCACGAAATCTTTCCGCTTTAATCAATGAAAAAAAAATCAGGGGCGTAATGGTTCAGCCGATTACTGGAAGGTTATATCCTGAAAAAAATCTTGCAAGTCAGGTTATCGGTTTTGCGGGAGACAGAAACAGAGGGCTGGAAGGAATCGAACATGCGTTTAACAGCATTCTCGAAGGAACTGATAACAACGGAAAAGGCTCTCATGTTTTCCTCACCATAGACAGATACATTCAATATGTTCTGGAAGACATTGCCGGGCGGACAATAAAAGAAACCGGAGCCGAAGCTGTTATGTTTCTCGCGATGGATCCGAGATCGGGAGACATTTTGGGATCTGCATCTTTACCTAACTTTGATCCGAACAATATCCGCGCTTCGAATGAAATCAGCCGCATGAACCGTCCTGTTATCTGGGCTTATGAACCGGGCTCTGTTTTTAAGGTTTTTTCCCTTGCCGCCATGATGGATTCCGGCGCAATCTCCGGCAATTCGGTTTTTCACTGCAACGGCATCTATACAACAAACCGCGGCAATCAGATAAAGTGCCTTGGATCTCACGGCAATGTAACCGCAAGAGATATAATTATTCATTCATGCAACGCCGGCGCCGCATTTGCTTCCAATCATTTAAGCAATAACGCTTTTTATCAGTTGATTAACAACTACGGGTTTGGTTCACGAACCGGAGCCGGCAGCCCCGGCGAAACAGCCGGCTATCTTGTAAACAGCGCGAATTGGTCAGACCGTTCCAAACCCACTCTGGCAATCGGACAGGAAATCGCGGTTTCCGCCTATCAAATGCTTCAGGCAGCCAGCGCAATTGCCAATGATGGAGTTCTTGTACCTCCCAGAATTGTATCAAAAATTGTATCCGCAGACGGCAGAGCTGAAACCCCGTGGGAGGGAGGAGAAAAACAGCGTATTTTAACGGCGGAAACCGCAAGAGCGATGCGCTCATATATGACAGATGCCGCTTCCGGAATAGGTACAGGCTGGCGGGCTGCTGTTGAAGATCTGTCTCTTGCTGTAAAAACCGGCACTGCTCAAATAATCGACCCTGAAACAAGAAGATACTCTGACACTGACTTTATTGCCAGTTGTATTGCCCTGCTGCCGGCCGAGTCTCCGTCACTTGTCCTGTACCTCGTAATAATTAAACCAAAAGGCGAAATTTTAGGCGGCAGAATTGCCGCTCCGGCAATCCGCGAAGCTGCCG
>JAIRUY010000089.1 GCA_031254175.1 Treponema sp. | reverse complement strand
CGGCAAAAAACAGACGTTTTACCGGGGAAATTGCTTTCTGTTTTTCGTGTTTTTACGCGCTTGGAAACACATCCGCAAGGAACCGCGGATGCGCGCTTTTCAAAGGTGTATCTACAGGCGCAGGACATCCCGCACCTCAGTATCTTTGAAAACTTAAAACATTCCCCGAAACAAGCGGAGAATTAAAAAACTCAAAATACAACTTTAATATACCCATTCCTTTTCTTTTTGTCAAGCCCTTTCAGAGAAAAAATGTTTTTTCTTACAAAATTATTTTTTTTAACTACTCCAATATACGCTTAATACCTTCATTATAAATATCCTTCCTTTTAAAACCGATAATATGATATTAAACCAATAATATCGGGGGTGTATCATTAAAAATAAGAAGCTGTTTATAATCTTTGCGCTGGCGATTGCGCCTGCGTTGTATGCTCAAGATGAAGTTGAAGTAAATTTTCACAATTTTAGCTGGGGAACAAGTTTGGCTGAGTTTACTGCCAAAATGGGAAATCCGGCTCATGTGGACGAAATTAACGGGCTTCAATCTTTGGTTTATGCCGATTTAAAAATAATTGGGTATGAAGTATTTATGGTGGTTTATTTTTCCCAAAACGGACTTGAAGGCGGAACTTATTATTTTAATACTTTCAGCGCAGAGGAAAGGGTAAAGTGCTATAAAGATATGCAAATAGATCTTCAGGCCAGGTACGGCCCAGCCAGAATCCTGGATATGATTTTAAGAGAAGCAATGCCTCATGAAAGCACCTGGGCCTTAAGCAGCGGCTATGTCCAATTAAATGTAGATACACGCCGCAATGATCCTGTTAGTCTTTGGATTTCATCTCCGTGGCTGACAGATAGATTATTTCCCGGCAGATATGACGACATTATAAATACAGCCTCTGGAACATTTACCAGAAATTTTTAAATCTTAAATTATTGTTCCTCCGCCGACAACAAAATCCCCATCGTACATTACCGCCGCCTGCCCGGAGGTAATGGCGCGCTGGGGTTTGTCAAATTCAATACGCAAAAAGTCTTCCTCTGTCTGCTCGGCAATTGCCGGCTGCGCATCCTGCAAATAGCGCGTTTTTACCATTACGCGTATTGGTTTTTTCAAATCCGCACATGCAATAAGGTTGATGTCTTTGGCGGTCAGTGATTTGCTGTAAAGAGCCGCATCCGGTCCCAGCGTTACGGTATTATCCGCAGCTGACTTTGAGGCAACATAGACAGGAACGTTAGCCGCAACTCCAAGCCCTCTTCGCTGGCCTATTGTGTACCGGATAATACCATGATGTCTGCCGATGATTTTGCCTTCCATATCAATGATGTCTCCGGAAGGATACTTTTTTCCTGTGTATTCTTCAATGAAATTGCCGTAATCGCCGTCAGGCACAAAGCAGATATCCTGACTTTCTTTTTTACCTGCGCTGACAAGTTTCTTTTCTTCGGCAATTTTTCTTACTTCATTTTTTGACAATTCGCCAAGCGGAAAATGAATTTTTTCAAGCTGCCGCTGAGTTAAGGTATAAAGCACATAACTTTGGTCTTTTTTTTCATCATGCGCTTTTTGCAAAAGAAATCTGCCGCTTGCATCATCATATTTGACTCGCGCATAATGCCCTGTTGCAAAATAATCAAACTGCGATAAACCAAGTGTCTGAAGAAGTTCTACGTTAAATTTTATGAGGCGGTTGCAGTCTATACATGGATTTGGAGTGTCTCCCTGCTCATAAGTTTTTATAAAGCGCCGGACTACCTGTTTGTCAAATTCTTCCGACAAATTAAAAACAGAATGCTCAATACCCAAACCGAGAGCCGCGTTCTTTGCATCATTTATGACAGAAAAAGAAGAACAGCTGCTTTTTCCCTGAAACAACTCAAAGGTTACGCCGGCGCAGTGAAAACCCCGCTGAAGCAGTAAAGCGGCAGCAACAGAACTATCCACACCGCCGGACATGGCGATTATTGCCTTTTTTTTCATGCCGCAACCATGGGCGTTCTGCTCTGTCTTTGTTTACTTTGCCGCATCCGCTATAGCCGCCACCACCGATGCTTCGCAGCTGCGCATGGCAAGAATGGTTTTTTCGATAAGAGCATCCAGCTCCCAGCCAAGCATGGCAGCGCCGTCTTCGATAACCTTGCGGGAACAGCCTGCGGCAAAGCTGTGAGTTTTAAATTTCTTTTTGACCGACTTAAGTTCCATATCCATCACGCTTTTTGACGGTCTGATAAGCGCCGCAGCCCAGATAAGACCTGTTAATTCATCCGAAGCAAAAAGAATTTTTTCCATGGGATGTTCGGGCTTTATCTGTGATACAGTTACACCATAACCATGACTGCAAACAGCGCGAATCAGCTCTTCGCTTGCGCCGCTATTGCGCAGCAGTTCCGGCGCTTTATCACAATGCTGATCGGGAAACTGTTCAAAATCAATATCATGCAAAAGACCAACAATAGACCAGAATTCTTCTTCATCAACAAACCCTTGATCTTTTGCAAACCACTTCATCACTCCTTCTACAGTCAAGGCATGCTGTAAATGAAAAGTATCTTTATTATACTGCCTGAGCAAGTCCCAGGCTTGTTCGCGGTTAATCTTTGCTTTCATGTTTTCTTCAGTATATCACATCATTAACTCTCTGACACTTCATTCCAGTGGCCGATCTTGCGGATTTTTTGATTGCGGTAACGTACCAAAACTTCCGGTTTTCTGGCGCAAATGTCATTCAGGTCTTTTACAAGAATTTCTTTGATAGCTTTTGCTGTCAGGTCAGGATCGGTCTGCGCGCCTCCCGAAGGTTCAGGGATTATTCCGTTTATTACTTTAAACTCAAGAAGATCGTTGCTGGTAATTCTGAGCATGGCAGCGGCATCTTTTGCTTTTGAAGCATCCCTGAGAAGTATAGAGGCGCAGCCCTCAGGACTGATTACCGAATAGATGGCATTTTCCAGCATGTAAATTTTATCTCCGACACAAAGACCAAGCGCTCCGCCGGATCCTCCTTCGCCGATAATGATGCAGATAACAGGCGTCAGAAGCTGGGAAAATTCCCGCAGATTCCTTGCGATAGCTTCGCCAATGCCGCGCTCTTCCGCTCCCAAACCGGGATATGCGCCGGCTGTATCAATCAAAGTAATGATGGGTCTTCCGAACTTTTCCGCATCTCTTGCAAGCCGCAATGCTTTGCGATACCCTTCAGGATGAGCCATGCCGTGGTTGCGCCAGACGTTTTCTTTTAGGCTGCGTCCTTTTTGATTTGCCAGAATCGTTACCGGCCTTGAATCCAGAAAAGCGATTCCTCCTACAATGGCAGGATCATCGCCGTAGGCGCGGTCGCCGTGGAGTTCGATAAAGTTATCAAATATCCGCGTGATATAATCCATTGCATAAGGCCTGTTTGGATGCCTTGCAAGTTCCACCTGTTTCCATACCGCTTCGGTTTTTGATCCGGAACGAATTTTTTCTTCCAGAATGGTGATTTCATCGCCGGCTTCGATGCCGGATTCTTCAATTAGTTTTTTTAATTCCAGAATTTTCGCTTCAATATTACTCATGCTTTACTCCTGTGGAGATCGATAAGAGACGAAATAATCTGCCGCTGCTCATTACGTTTAACAATCACGTCAACAAATCCTTTTTCAAGCTGAAATTCCGCCCGCTGAAATCCGTCAGGCAGACTTTCCCTGATCGTTCCTTCGATAACACGGGGACCCGCAAAACCTATCAACGCGCCCGGCTCGGCCATAATGACATCGGCAAGCATCGCAAACGAAGCGGTCACGCCTCCGGTTGTGGGATCACAAAGCATGATAAAATACGGAACTCCGGCTTTTGACAATTCCGCCGCGGCGCTTGATGTTTTTGCCATCTGCAGAAGAGAGAAAATTCCTTCCTGCATTCTGGCGCCGCCTGAGGTGGTGTAGATCAATACCGGTTTTTTTTCTTCCGCTCCCTTTAAAAGAGCGCGGCAAACTTTTTCACCTACTACCGATCCCATTGAACCTCCCATAAACTGAAAGGACATAACTCCAAGAATAAGCGGCTTGCCTTCTATCGTACAGGTTCCGGTTATTACCGCATCTTTCATCTGCGCCTTGACTTCCGCCGCCGACAGCTTTTCTTCATAACCTGAAAGATCAATCGGGTTAAGAGAACTTAAGTTACCTGAAAATTCAAGGAAACTTCCCTTGTCAGCCAGATAAGCGATGCGTTCCCTGGGTTCCATTCTGTAATGCCAATCACATCCGGGACAAGTATTAAGCGCATCTCTTACAGCTTTTTCATCATAGAGACTCCCGCACTTCGGGCAGGTCTTCCCTGTTTCGTTATCTGCCATGTTCAACTTCCTTTTCTATATCTCCGTACCATGATGTTCCGAAGACGCCGTTATAAAAAACAGGATGGTTAATAATCCATCTCTGCCTTTCAATGTTGGTTTTTATCCCTTCAACAACCAGTTCCCGCAAAGCCCTGTCCATTCTGGCAAGAGCATGTTTTCTGTCTGTGCCGTAAACGATAAGTTTTGCAATCATGGAATCATAATGAGGAGGAATAGAACAGCCGTTGTATAAAAATGAATCAAAACGTATGCCGGGTCCGCCCGGAACTTCAAGGCGGGTAATCGTTCCTGTAGCAAGTGCATTGATCCGGCATTCAATTGACCAGCCGTTTAATTCGATTTTTTCAGGCTCAAGTTCCATGCGGCTTTCTGTGCAGGCAAGAATTTGCTGCCGGATAATATCGACACCGGCAACAAACTCGCTGACAGGATGTTCAACCTGAACACGGGCGTTTACTTCCATAAAATAAAAATTATCGCCTTCTGCAAGAAACTCAATTGTTCCGGCGCCGCAGTATTTTAATTCTCTGAACATTGGAACCGCGCCCGCAGCCATTGCCGCTCTCATTTTATCCGTCACTCCCGGCGAAGGACTTTCTTCGATCAATTTTTGATGATTTTTCTGCACAGTGCAGTCCCGCTCGCCGAGAACGGCAACATTTCCGTTTCCGTCAGCAAGGATTTGCAGTTCCACATGGCGCGGATTTTCAAGATATTTTTCAATAAAGACAGTTCCATCGGCAAAATTTGATTCCGCTTCCCGGCTTGCCAGCGTTATGTTTTCTTCCAGTTCCTCAGGCTTGCGTACTATGCGCATTCCCTTGCCGCCGCCGCCTGCCGCAGCTTTTATAATAACAGGAAAGCCAAGCTGTTTTGCCGCCTCAACTGCCTTGCCGTCTTTTGCGCTTACAGCGCCGGTTCCCGGAGTAATTGGCAGACCGTACTTTTGGGCGGTTTCTCTTGCCTTGACCTTGTCGCCTAACAATTCAATTACATCAGGATCAGGGCCGATAAATATAAGGCCGTTTTTCTGCACCATCCGGGCAAAGTCTGCGTTTTCAGAAAGGAAACCCACTCCGGGATGAATTGCTTCGCAGTGGGTGTTAAGCGCCGCCATGATGATGTTTTCCTTGACAAGGTAACTTTTTGAAGAAGCGGGCGGACCGATGCAGACTGCCTTATCCGCAAGCCGCACATGAAGATTATCCTTATCAGCAGTTGAGTAAACAGCCACAGTCTGTATGCCCATTTCGCGGCAGGTGCGAATGACCCGGACGGCAATTTCACCGCGGTTAGCGATAAGTATACGGCGGACTTTTATCTGTTGTTTGTTTTTTTTGGACAATTGCTTCTCCTTATTTCCTTTTTACAGTAAAGAGAGCCTGTCCGTATTCTACAAGATCGCCGCTGGATGCATGAACTTCGGTAATTTCACAGTCGAACTCCGCTTCCAGATGATTCATCATCTTCATTGCTTCCAAGATACAAAGCGTCTGCCCTGCTTTTACTTTTGCGCCCGGTTTCACAAAAGGCGGAGCATCCGGACCCGGAGCGGAATAAAAAGTCGCCACAATCGGGCTCTTTATTTTTTCTCCGCCGTCTGAAGCTTCTGCTGTTGTATTGGCGGCAATTCCAAGCCGGACAGAATTTTCTTCTGCCGTTTCCCTGCCTGAAAGGGCAGCGCTTGCGGCAGGCGCCGGAGCTCGTTCTTTCCGTAACACCAGACGGGTATTTTTATCGTCCAGCTCAAGCTCTGTTACGTTTGTTGAATTGAATTTTTCAATTACTGTTAAAATAAATTTTTCGTCCATTATAACCTCACCTTTTTTATCCTGAAATATTTTGAATGTTTACATCAGCATCATAATCGATTCCTGCCACGCCAAAACCGTGCGCTTCAAGGAAGTCCTGTTTAAAACCGATGACATCAGTTTCTGCAAACACATTTTCCGGCGTTACATTTTTCATTTTTTCCGAAACCGCTTTTTGAATATCATCCTGCATTTCCCAGTCATCAATGCGTATGCGGTTTTCGCTGTCAACTTCGATTTTCCCGCTAGAAATGTAAAGGCGATCGCGGTAAAGCCGCACAATCTGTTCGATACATCCTTCGTGATTACCCTTCTCTT
>JAIRUY010000244.1 GCA_031254175.1 Treponema sp. | reverse complement strand
TTAACCATGGAAGTGCATCTCCCCAATAACAGCAGCGGTTCCGTTGGTCAAAGCGCCGCGCAGACAACATGGGAAACCAAAGCCGCATCTTCGCTTGAAAATATGCTTGCAAGGGAGCTTCATCAAAACCTTAACGGAGATATTGTCCGCCATGCTTCAATGGCTCTTCGTGACGGAGGAGAAGGAACAATACGGCTTGCTCTCAGACCCGAAAGTCTTGGAAATGTAAAGATAAAGCTTGAAATGACCGAAAACAAGATTACAGGGTTTATTGTTGTTGAAAGCGAAGAAGCCCTGAATGCTTTCCGCAGGGAGATTGCCTCTCTGGAACAGGCTTTCAGGGAATCGGGTTTTACCAGCGCGGATCTGAATCTGTCTTTGGCCCAGGATGGTAAAAATCAGGAGGGGCAGGGGGATGCGAATTCCCTAACCAGACAGATAGCCGCATCAGCCTATGACGAATCTTCCTCCTTTGGAGAAAGAGAAAATGTGTCCATTGTAGATGTTTTTATTGGGCGCCAAAACTCAGTCAATATGCTTGCGTAAAACGCTTTAAAAACGAAGGAGAATAAAATGGATTTATCGAGCGCTTTGAATGTATCTCAGCCTGTGATGTTAAGTTCAACAGAAAGAAGTGAAGTAGAAAAATTTGTCCGCGATCATAATCTTAAACTGGATCCGACAGGCACGGGAAGGCAGACTAACCAGAGCCTGGGCAGAGATGATTTTCTGAAGATTCTGATTACCCAGCTTTCATATCAGGACCCTACTTCGCCCATGCAGGATAAAGAATTTATTGCGCAGATGGCGCAGTTTTCTACATTGGAACAAATGACAGCCATGGCAAGTGATTTTAATAAACTTACGGCCATGCTCATGGGAAATGAAGCTTCTTCAGCATTGGGCAAAGGCGTTGAACTTATTGAAGGAGATCGTGTCATACAGGGAACGGTTCAGGCTGTAACAAGAGGAGATTTCCCGCAGGTACTGGTGAACGGAGCTTTTTATAACTGGGAACAGGTGGTAAAAGTTTTTGCAGATGAAAAGGAAAATGTGGCAAGTTATTAACTTGACTTCCGGTAGAAAGGCGTTCGCCCTGCGGCGAATTTAAAATAAGGAGTATTGCTTTATGATGAGATCATTGTTTTCAGGCGTTTCCGGACTTCAGAATCACCAAACAAGAATGGATGTTATTGGTAATAACATTTCCAATATTAATACAACTGGTTTTAAACGCAATCGTGTTAATTTCCAGGATATTATTTACCAGCAGCTTCAGGGCGCGGCACGTCCTACTGAAGACCTTGGCGGCGTAAACCCAAAAGAAGTCGGTCTCGGTATGTCCGTGGCATCAATTGACACCATCCACATTCAGGGTTCATTGCAGACAACTGGCGTTCAGACCGATTTAGCGATTGTCGGCCAGGGGTTTTTTGTGCTTGATGACATGGGCAAACAGCTTTATACAAGGGCAGGCGCATTCTCGCTTGACATGGACGGCGTTTTGGTTAATCCCGCAAACGGCATGAAAGTACAGGGCTGGATGGCAGAGGAACTTGACGGCGTTAACAGGATTGATGTTTCAAGTACTGTTGGTGAAATTATTATCCCTGTCGGCAGTAAAGATCCTGCAAGGGAAACCTCAATAGTTAATTTTGCCTGTAACCTGGATAAACGTATGCCGGTATTGCCGGAAGACGCGACAGGAGCCCAGCTTCGTGATGCAAGATGGTCAACAAGCATTAAAATATATGATTCCTTGGGTGATGAACGTATCTTGCAGGTTGAATTTACCAGAGTGCCGGGTACCGCAAACAGCTGGAACGCTGAAGTAAACGTAGATCCGCAAAATGATATTCCAACCAATACTACAATCGGTTTTGGCGAAGAGCCTCCTGCCGTTGGCGGCCCTCAGGCCTTTATTGTAAACTTTTCAAATAACGGAACTTTGCTTTCCGCCGAAGACGGCGCGGGAAACGTGTCGGGCGCTTCAGGGCAGGTGCAGATGTTTGTAGCCTACGATGTGCAGACAGCAACCCCAAATGAAGACGGAACGCTTGTCAGGCAGGAGTTTGTTCTTAATCTGGGCACTGTCGGCGGATTTACCAATTCAATAACACAGTACGCGGAATCAAGTTCATCCAAAGCGGTAGAACAGAATGGCCGCGCCATGGGTTATCTTGAAAACTTCAAAATCGATTCTTCGGGTGTTATTACCGGCGTTTATTCCAACGGTTCGACCAGGGACATAGGACAGGTTGCCATAGCTACTTTCGCAAACCAGGGAGGCCTTGAAAAAGCCGGAGACAACACATTCCGTATGTCGAATAACTCAGGTCTGGCAAACATCGGGCCTTCCGGAGTAGCCGGCAAGGGAAAAATTATCGCAGGAACACTGGAAATGTCCAATGTTGATATGGCCGATCAGTTTGTTGACATGATCGTTACCCAGCGCGGTTTTCAGGCAAACTCAAAAACAATTCAAACTGCAGATCAATTGCTGCAGGAACTTTTGACACTGAAGAGATAAAAATAAAAGGAGCAGGAAACAGGGAGCTTGCCTCCCTGTTTCTTTTTTTGAATGGTTAAAGTAGTCCGTTTGGACGGCAAGGAATATTTTATAAACCCTAACCAGATTGAATGTATTGAAGTTAATCCCGATACAACCCTTGTGATGCTGTCCGGCAAACATCATATCGTACGCGATGAAGTAGATGATGTTTTACAAAAAATCGAAGCATACCACAGACGAATACACCCGCCCGTTATTCAGTAAAAAACCATCTTTAATTTTATTCAAATTTTTATCACAATTACCGCATGAAGCTTGTATCTGCCGGACAAATGCGTGAAATAGAGCGGGTAGCAATAGAAGAGATGGGGGTCCCTTCGCTTTTTTTGATGGAAAACGCGGCGCTTTGCACTGTCAAACATTGCCTTAAATTTCTTGATGGTAAAAAAAACTTAAAGGTTATGATTGTTTCCGGCTCCGGGAACAACGGAGGAGACGGGATGGCGATTGCTCGTCTTCTGCATGTAAAAGGCATAAGGACTGTTATTTTTTTTGCCGGGAATATAAATAATTTTAAAGGGGATCCTGCCTTTTTTCTTGATATCATAAGAAAACTTGGCATACCGGTGGAGTTCGAGCTTCCGGAACCTGAAATCATTAAATCATTTGATCTTGTTGTGGACGCAATGCTTGGCACAGGGTTGGACAGAAATACGGAAGGAAAATACAAAACCATGATCGAAATGATCAACAATAATGCGAAACACATCATTTCCGTTGACATACCTTCCGGGGTACATTCCGATTCCGGCCAGATTATGGGCAGCGCAGTAAAAGCGGCAATGACTGTAACCTTTGGACTTCCAAAGACAGGTCTTTATCTTTATCCCGGCGCATCTTATGCCGGTAAAGTCCACATAGAAGATATATCCCTGCCTGTAAATCTTATCGACAGGATCAAAACAAAAGGAGAAATACTTACAGATAACGAAGCCGCAAAATTGCTTCCAAAGCGCGGGTATCGTGCAAATAAAGGCAGTTTCGGCAGGATATTGATTTTTGCGGGCTGTGAAAACATGCCGGGCGCCGCCGCGCTTTGTTCTTCTGCGTCTTACATTGCAGGCGGCGGTTTGGTTCGTGCCTGTGTTTTAAAGGATGTCGCTCAGGTTATTCACCACTGGCAAAGAGAGGTAATTACAAATGTCCTGCCGGGTAAAAACGGTATGTATTGTAAAAAAAGTTTGAAGCCTGCCGCACAGGAGATAAATGAAGCTGATGTAATTGTGCTTGGTCCCGGAATAGGACGCAGTCCTGATGTATCAGAATTTGTCCATGAGATTTTGAGCATAACGCAAAAACCCGTAGTGATAGATGCTGACGCGCTTTTTGCCGTATCAGAAAATGTAAATATCCTTAAAACATTAAAAGCGCCTTGTGTGATAACGCCTCATCCGGGTGAAATGAGCAGGCTGACAGGTTTAACTAAAGGTGAGATTTTGGATGATACTGTAAGAACAGCAGTTGATTTTGCAAAAGAATATAATGTGATAACTCTTTTGAAAGACGCTCGTACAATAACAGCGAATCCAAACGGTGATTTTTTTATTAACACAACAGGCAATAACGCGCTTTCAAAAGCAGGAACCGGAGATGTTCTTGCAGGTTTGATTGCAGGGTTTATCTCGCAAAACCTGTCTGAAAAATTGCCGGGCAAACAGGCAGACAGGGAAGTTTTTACCGCAAGCGTCCTCGGCGCATATATCCACGGCAAAGCAGGCGAAGCCGCCTCGGCGGAGTTGTCGAATTACTGTGTAACTGCGTCAGATCTTTTTAAATATATTCCACAGATTATAATTGAGTTAGGGAGACAATTATGGTAATTGCGCTAAAACCGGGAGTAAGCCGGGAAGATGCCG
>JAIRUY010000200.1 GCA_031254175.1 Treponema sp. | reverse complement strand
CGGCAGTGCCAAGCTGTTCCCATCGGGTTATAGCTCCGATGTAAATGTTTTTGATTTGCTCCATTGTTAAACTGGAAACCGGGTTAGCGCTGTTTATTATGACAGCTATGCCGTCAATGGCTACAATAATTGATTCAAGTCCGGTTCCGATTTCTGCCGGTGTTAATTCACGGCTAGACATACCGATTTCGTAAGTTCCCTCTGCCGCTCCTTTAATTCCGTCCCCGGAACCTGTGCCGCTGATGGTGATTTTAATGGTGCTGTTATTCTTTTCGTATTCGGCTTGAAACAGTTCCATGAGAGGGGTTACGGAGGTTGAGCCGCCTACCGAAATGGTGTACGCCAGCGGCGACGTTTGTGAAACAAGCGGCGCCTGCGGCGAGGTTTGTGCGGCAGATTGAGAGCCGGATTTTCTTTCGCAGCCTGTCATAAAAACTAAATATATAACCAGTGAAATCGTCAAAACAATGCAGAACACTCTTTTCATAAAAACTCCTTACGTTAATATGCATCCAAATTACCTTTTTGATTGTTAGAGAATGATTATAGGTTTGTTAGAATTTGGTTAAATTTTTTAATATAAATCCATTCAATTATTTATCAGCGGCTTGTATGGAATCTAAACAGGTACAGGGGAAAACGTATCATCTCACAAATACCCCGACAACCTGCGATAACATTGATTTACAATGTGCTTTTGCTCAATTGCGGCTTCATCTCCAAGTTCGTCAATAAGCGATTCAAGACTGGAAAGGCTCTCGTTAAGGCTTGTATGGAAGCTGCGTGACGCTCTGAACCAGTAACATCTGCCGCCTTGCGAAGCGTTATCGGTAAATAAACCCAGAAATCCCAAATCTTTTGAACCTTTTTTCCATATAACAGGCCTTGCAAGGCTGTCCAGATGATCAAGCAGGGTGGGGAAATCTTCCAATAAATTGAAGTTCCCTTTACGGGGCCATTTGCGGGTAAATGCGCCTTCTACATCCAAAACCGGCGCGAGAGAAAGTATAAGTTCGAGTTTTTCTCCCACAAGCAGATTAAATTGATTTTTCACAATTATTTTCCCTTTTAACCCCTTGTAAACAGTTTCTGTGCTTTGATCGGCAATTTTTGACAGCTTTTCCCAGGGAAGAATAACCATTTTCTTTCCTTTAACTGTTCCCATCTCAAAAACTTCGGTGGAAATTTTTATGTTATTTGTAAAATCCCTCGCTTTCTTAATTTTTCTTTCTTTTTCTTCCTTCCTTTCACCTTTGAATCTTTCTTCTCTCTTAAACTCCGCGTCTACGTGCCTTTGTGTGAAAAATTCCGGATGATTCCCCAATCCCAATTTATCAAGAATTCCCCGTGAAAGAGGAGAAACCGACATTGCGTACATTCTGGAGGTTCGCACAATCTCGCCCGCCACAATAAATTGAGGATCAACATGGAACATAACGGATCCGGGATGAATAATAATTTTATCCGCTGTTAAACTTCGATATGAACTGCTTCTTCCTTTTCCTTCACGAACACAGACAAATTGTATCATTCCGCGGCCAATGCAGCATAAATAGTCGTCAATTTCCTTTCCTGCAGGCAATCCGGCTCTGCTATGTACAGGAATCTTCATTGAAGATAAAATTTCTTCAAGCTGATAGGTTACATTTACAATTTCTGCCATTGCGCGTTCGTCAAGATAATTTTTTTCGCAAAATTTTGCTTTATTTGTTGAATCGTTATAAGCAATGAACAATTTAAGATACGAAACAAAATCACCTGAATCATCACGGAAGCGATGGTGCGCCTTCCTCGCGTCTGTTTCTTCTCCGGGAGGCAGAATATACGGGCTTTGTGTTGATAAAAACGCTGCTGCAATGAGAGTTTCCCGTATCATTTTTGGGTAACGCAGTATTGCTTCAACAATGATCCGCGATTGACGGGGCGCAAGAGGAAATTCTGTCATCAATTTTCCGGTATTTGACAGGCTGCGATCAGGTTCAAGCGCTTCCAGCAGATTTAATGTTTCGATTCCGCCGATTAATCCTTCTTTTTCAGGCGCCGCAATAAAATCAAAATCTTCAAAATTTGTGATTCCAAGATCCGCCATGCGTAAAATTACTTCCGACAAATCTGTGCGGAAGATCTCTTCTGTGGTATAAAGCGGACGGCTTTCAAAATCTTTTCGTGTATAAAGGCGGTAACATGTTCCTTCGCGCGTGCGTCCGGCTCTTCCCTTGCGTTGATTAGCTGATGATTTTGATATTGGCGCTTCTATCAGGCTGGAAGTGAATGTGCGCGGGTTATACCAGTTAAGTTTAGCAAGCCCTGAATCAATTACAGCGGCGATTCCGTCAATTGTGACTGTAGTTTCCGCAATATTTGTTGATATAATGACTTTTGTTTTGCCTTTGGGAGCTTCTTCAAAGACTCTTTCCTGTTCTTCCTTGCCGAGCCGTCCGTACAACGGAAGAATATGTAAAAATTTTCCGACAGAACAAAAAGCAAGGCGGTTCATACAGTCCTTGATCATTTTTTCGCCGGAAAGAAACACTAAAATATCTCCTTCGCGTTTTTCGCTTATAAAACGAGTAGTAATGGTTTCAATTTTCATTAAAATTGCTTCTTCAGCGGAATTTGATTGTACGCCGCCGTTTTCAGCGGCTGGCGCTTCATAGATCAATGTAACGGGAAAACGTTGCGCTTCGATCTTTACAATGGGACATTCATTGAAGTATTCCGAGAAAACTTCTGCATTTATTGTCGCGGAAGAGATAATAACTTTAAAATCACGCCGGTTTTCCAGCACACGCTTGAGTAATCCGAGAATAAAATCAATATTCAGGCTGCGTTCATGAGCTTCATCAACGACAAGAAGGCTGTATTTTGAAAGCCACGGATCGAGTTTCATCTCCTGCAATAGAATTCCATCTGTCATTATTTTTATTTTTGTTTCATGATTGGTGCAATCGGCAAAGCGCATTTTATAGCCGATAAGACCCGGAATGCGTGTTTCCGTTTGACGCGCGATGAATTCACTCACAGAGACAGCGGCGATACGTCTTGGCTGAGTTACTCCTATGATTCCGTTTTTTGCGTAACCAGATTCAAAAAGTATCACAGGAAGCTGCGTTGTCTTGCCGGAACCTGTTGGACTCTCCACAACAAGCGCCTGATTATTTTCCAAAGCAGATAAAATTTTTTTCTGATTTTTGTAGACAGGAAGGTCAAGATAGTTCATAATAATATGATAATGACTTGATTAAAAAGATCCAAGTTGTTATATTTGTAAAGACTGTGTATAATATACATAGCCAGATTGTGTAAGAAATATTTGGAGGATGTTAATGGCTAAACAAAAGAATGTTTATTTCTTCGGTCAGGGTAAGGCTGAAGGAGATGCAAAGATGAAAGTAACGTTGGGAGGCAAAGGAGCAAATCTTGCAGAGATGACTAATCTTGGAATTCCGGTTCCGCCGGGTTTTACTATTTCTACAGATGTATGCGCCGCGTATTACGAAAATAAAAATAAATATCCAGTAAGCATTAAAGAAGAAGTTGAAGCTGGTTTAAGAAGACTTGAAACAGTAATGAAAAAGAAACTTGGCGATCCGGATGATCCGTTATTGGTTTCTGTTCGTTCCGGCGCTGCGGTATCAATGCCGGGCATGATGGATACAATTCTTAATCTTGGAATGAGTGATAAATCAGTAATAGGTCTTTCTAAGAAAACAGAAAATCCGCGTTTCGCGTGGGATGCGTACAGGCGTTTTATTCAAATGTACGGCGATGTTGTGATGGGCGTTGATCATGATCATTTTGAAGAAGCTCTCGCTTCTGCGAAAAAAGCCAAAAATGTTGAGCTTGATACCGATCTTTCCGCTTCCGACCTTGAGAAACTGGTTGATGAGTACAAAAAAATTGTTAAAAGAGATACCGGCAAGGAATTCCCGCAGGCTCCGCTTGATCAGCTTTGGGGCGCCATTAACGCGGTTTTTGCTTCATGGATGAGCGACAGAGCGATTAAATACCGTCAGATAGAAAATATCAGCAAGAATATCAAAGGAACCGCAGTAAATATCCAATCAATGGTTTTCGGTAATTTCGGCGAAGGTTCCGGGACAGGCGTATGTTTCAGCCGTGACCCCAGCACCGGTGTTAATGAATTCTACGGCGAATATCTGATGAACGCGCAGGGAGAAGATGTTGTTGCGGGTATCAGAACACCGGAAAGAATTTCCAAACTGCAAAAAAATGATCCTAAAATATATAACCAGCTTATCGCTATTAAAAACCAGCTTGAAAAACATTTTAAGGATATGCAGGACATGGAATTCACTGTACAACAGGGTATTCTATATATTTTGCAGACACGCACCGGCAAACGTGCGGGAACTGCCGCTGTAAAATGCGCTGTTGATATGGTAGGCGAAGGTCTAATTGATAAAAATACGGCGATTTTGCGCGTATCTCCCGCTCATCTTGACCAGTTATTACACCCAATGATCGATTCGCAGGCGCTGAAACAGACAAAATCACTCACAAAGGGGCTTAACGCATCTCCGGGCGCTGCCTGCGGCAGGATCGTTTTTAACGCAAAAGAAGCGGAAAATTGGCATGAAAGAGGCGAAAAAGTCATGCTGGTTCGCAGAGAAACATCCCCCGAAGATATCGGCGGAATGGTTGTTTCACAGGGTATTTTAACTTCAACAGGCGGAATGACAAGCCATGCGGCTGTTGTTGCGCGCGGCATGGGAACGCCATGTGTTGCCGGCGCTAAAGGAGTTTCTGTTCAGGGCGAAACTGTAACAATTGGAAGCAAAACGTTTAAAGAAGGCGATTGGATTACAATAGACGGTTCTTCCGGAGAAGTATATGAAGGAAAATTGCCTCTTGTTACGGCATCTGTTTCCAAAGATATGAGTACTTTCCTTAAATGGTGCGATGAAGTACGCAGTAAGGCGGTCCGCGGCAAGGTAAAAGGCTTCGATGTCAGAACCAACGCAGATCAGCCGGAAGATGCAAAACGTGCGTTTGATTTCGGCGCTCAGGGCATTGGTCTTTGCCGGACAGAGCATATGTTCTTTGATAAGGAAAAACTTGTTCATTTCCGCGCAATGATTGTTTCCGAAACAGAAGAAGAACGAAAAAAGCTGTTAACCAATATACTTCCTCTTCAACAGAAGGATTTCTACGGTATTTTCAAGGCAATGGAGGGCCGTCCTGTTACTATCAGGCTTCTTGATCCGCCGCTGCATGAATTTGTTCCGCATACAGATGAAGAAATCAATGAACTTGCTGAGCTTTTAAAGATTGATAGCGCAAGATTAAAAGTAAAAATAAGCTCACTTGTTGAAAGTAATCCCATGCTTGGACATCGCGGCTGCCGTTTGGCAGTAACGTACCCGGAGATATACGATATGCAGGTAGAGGCAATAGCTCTTGCTGCTGTTGAATGTGCGAAACAAAAAATTCCTGTAAATCCTGAAATTATGATACCTATTGTTGTTACAGCAAGAGAACTCAAACTGCTGCGTCCCAACGCGGAAAAAGTGCTGGAAAAAGTATTTAAAGCGGCAGGTGTAAAGGTTCCTATTACTATCGGAACCATGATTGAAGTGCCGCGCGCAGCGATTCGTTCTGCACATATTGCAAAATACGCGGACTTTTTCAGTTTTGGAACCAACGATCTTACACAGATGACTTTCGCTTTCAGCCGGGATGATGCCGCTTCATTCCTTCCTGTATACATACAGAGAAATGTACTTGAAGTTGATCCTTTCAATTCCATTGATGAAGAAGGTGTCGGCGGTTTAATGGAACTTGCAATTAGAGAAGGACGATCTGTAAAACACGATCTCAAGATTGGGATTTGTGGAGAACACGGCGGAGATCCTGCGTCTATTGATTTTTGTTATAGAGCAGGGTTGAGCTATGTATCATGTTCACCATTCCGGGTGCCGCTGGCACGTCTTGCAGGCGCGCAAGCGGTTATTAAAAATGCCGGAAAGAATATAATGGGAGGGGAAACAGCGAAGACTGAAAAACCCGCCACTGCCAAGGTGAAAGGCAGTAAAAAACCTGTTAAGGGGGACAGAAAGATGGCAGTAACATCTGCGAAAAAACCGGCGGCGAAGAAGCCAGCCGCTAAAAAACCGGCGGCGAAGAAGCCAGCCGTGAAAAAACCGGCAGCGAAGAAGCCGGCCGCTAAAAAACCGGCGGCGAAGAAGCCAGCCGTGAAGAAACCGGCAGCAAAGAAGCCAGCCGCTAAGAAACCGGCAGCGAAGAAGCCAGCCGCTAAGAAACCGGCAGCTAAGAAGACTGCTCTGTAAAAAAAGGGTTTTAGGTTTCTAAAATGTATTTTTCATGAAAGGCTTGATCGTGCAGATCAGGCCTTTTTTATTTTATAATAGCCAAAATAACTAATCTGATGTATAATTAAATACAAAACTAAAAAAAAATGGACAAAATTATGGCAATTACGAAAGAATTAAATTAGAATTCAAACAAAAGCTTGTTTTTTTATGGATTAAATAATGCCAATTATGCAGAAATTGGGTGAACTTTTGAAAAACGTATATCGGCTGGATATGTCTGATGAAAAAGCGATTGAGAGGATGTAATGAAAAAAAAGTTTTGGGCTGCTGACAAAGACAACAACCAGACTAAAATTCATTCAAAAATTTTCCTTGTGATTGTTGTCACTGCTACCGTCATAATTGTTTGTGGATTAACAGTTGGCGGTTTGTTTTTAAACCGCAGTATTACAGACGCAATAGAAGCTGATATGCTGATTGCGGTTGATATCGCAGATATGTATGTGTCAAATGAAATTGAATTGCTTAAAACAAGAGCGGCAGAGGCGGCCAGAATTATCCGGCAGTACATGAAGGACGGCGGGAGCGCAGATATTCTTCAGCGTGTTTGCGCGGAATTCCCAAGGTATATTGGCATGGCTGTCTTTAATGAAACTCAAATTTTGGATTCCTGGGGAGATTTGATTGTGCCGCCGGATTTATATAAAGAGCCGTTTATGCAGATTGCTTTTGCAGGCAGCAGTGCAGTTTCTACTACCATGTACACTCCAGATGAAAAACTTGTTATGTATGTATCAGCTTATATTGGAGACGGACTTGTTCTGGCCGCCGTTCTGCCGGGATTGTATTTCAGCGATCTTGTTTCCATGTTTACTTTTTGGCAATCCGGCCACTTGTTTATCGACGACGAAGACGGATATATTATTTCCAATTACCGCAGTGAATGGGTAGAACAGCGCCTCAATTTCATAGAATTGGCGAAAACAGACAGTTCGTATATTGACGTAAGTTTAATGGTTAAGCGCGGAATCGCCGGAGAAAGGGGTGTAGGCCGCTTTAAAATGGCTGGCGTACCGCGGATATGCGCTTTTCGTCCGGTATCCAGTCCAAACGAAAATTGGTTTATTGGCATTGTTGCGCCTCTTTCTGAAAGCGCTCTGCACAATGTTCCGGGCGGCATTGTCCTAATTGGCATGATAGCTTTGATTATGAGCATTATTGCCGCATTCCCGGCATCTGCATTATTAAAGAAGCCTTATGAGGAAGTGGCCCGCCTGTGCAAAGCCGCCGAAATCTCATCAATAGCAAAGACAACTTTTCTTGCTAACATGAGTCATGAAATCAGAACGCCAATGAACAGCATTTTAGGTTTTTCTGAATTGGCCCAGGACGATAAAATTTCCCACAAAACCAGAGATTATCTGAATAAAATACAAACAAACGCAGAATGGCTGCTGCAGATTATTAATGACATACTTGATATTTCTAAAATAGAATCCGGCAAAATGGAATTGGAACAAATTCCTTTTGATATTCACGAATTATTTGCAAATTGCCGCACATTAATCATGCCAAGAGCTGTTGAAAAAGGCATTATTCTTTACTTTTATGCCGAGCCCAGCATTGGAAAAAGACCATTGGGAGATCCTACAAAACTGCGTCAGATTTTTATTAATTTGTTGTCCAATGCCATAAAGTTTACACATACCGGAATGGTTAAACTTCTTGCGGATATAAAAAACACGAGCAACAATACCGCGACAATATATTTTGAGGTAAAAGACAGCGGAATCGGAATGACATCTGAGCAAATTAACAGGATATTCGATCCGTTTATGCAGGCAGAATCCGGAACTACCCGTAAATTTGGCGGAACAGGACTTGGTTTGCCCATAACAAAGAGTATGATAGAATTAATGGGAGGAGAACTTTCGGTTGAAAGCACTCCGGGAATAGGAACAAAATTTAGTTTTACTTTGACATTTTCTACA
>JAIRUY010000193.1 GCA_031254175.1 Treponema sp. | reverse complement strand
GAAGGAAAATTTTGATCCCACACAGATAAAAAATGCATTTTCCCAACCCCGCTCCCTGCCTCTGGGCATAAAAGAATACAGAGGTAATGGAGACTATGTATTTGAAGACTCCTGTATTTCACATTTTTTTTCCCTAAAGTCCGGCATTATTTTTCAAAACCTGCGGCGTATATGCCGGTATTTCAAAGAAAAAGGCTTAGGCGTAGGTTTGGATGTTTTTGCTCCGTTTTTATCGCCGTTTGTAGGACAGAATTTGCCTTTGCTCTCAGGTCTTTGCGATTTTATGAAGCCAATGATGTACCGGCTTACAAATGCTCCGGCAGGTCTGCCGTTTGAAATGCAAGCTTTATTGAGTAATACCATTGGCGAAGATACTTTGAAAAAAAAATTCTTTTACGAACTGCTTAATTTTGACCCAGGCAAAAAAGTATTTGACATTGATTTCGCTGTTAAAGAACTTGATGATTTGGCGGTTTCTTCCGCTTGCCCCATTTATGCCGGTCTTGAGATAAACCGGGTAGAAAAATTTGCGGAAGTGTATCCTGAATATGTAGAAGAAACAACAAAAGCTTACTCAAAAGCAAATATTCAGGGGTTTGCGCTTTCTTGGAATATGCTTGACGCGCCTGCGGAAAATATCGCAAGGTTTGGCGAAGCAATGGCACGAATAAATTGACAAGATACCTGGACAGGCTATAATTATTCAGTGGATGCAATAAAAGATTTTGCAAAGCGGAAAAAATTTGTAATAGGCTCCGGCTTAATCGAACATAAAGCGGAAGCTCAAGCTGTGCCGGCGCTTCTTTCAAGCAATTGGCTGGAAAAATATCCAACAGAAATATGTATTGATTTACCCAAAGCTGCTGCCCTGTATTTATCGTCCGATTCAGGCGAAGAAGAGAAAATCGAAAATGCGTTTACAATGTCAAGGGTAAATTATATGGGAACAGACGGGGTGCGGGGCAAAGTAGTGACGCAAACAAAAGAAAACTGCATTGCTGATTTGCTTAAAGATAACGCGTTTTCGCCCGATTTGGTAGAAATCACATCGTTCTCTTTTGCGAAAAATCTTTTAGATAAAAATATTGTAAAAGCCGGCGACACCGCAGTAATTGGAAACGACGGACGCGATTTGGCATACGATTGGATTTTAAACAACAGTGTCCGCTCGGGATTTGCAAAAGCAGGTTTGAATGTGCTTGATTTGGGCATTGTGCCTACAGCGATTATCCCGTGGAAATGTTTACAGCTCGGACACCGCGCCGGAGCCTGTCTGACCGCTTCCCATAATCCGTCAAATCAAAACGGGATCAAGTTTTTTATTGACGGTAAAAAACTTGTTCCGGAAGGTGATTTGGGTGATTATGTTTTGTCAGCGTATATGTACAATTATTGTTTTTTGGAAAGACTTCCTCAGGCGGCAAGCGGAATGATAACAGAGTACAATGCTGAAGAAGACAGCATTAAATGGATGCAGGAAGTATTAAAAAGCGGCATATTCAGCAAGAGCGATATAAAATCCGCTTTTAAAGACACAAAACTGATTTTTGACTCTGCAAACGGCGCAACCGATTCGATAGGACGTAAAGTTCTTGAAAATCTCGGCGTAAACTACAGCTGCATCAATACACAATGCACAGGTGACAATATAAATCGCGGTGTTGGAATAGCCGAAATCGAAGGCACGGAGTTTTATTCAGGCAAAGAATACGACAAACATATTTCAACGGTTAAAAAAATATTTGACGAAGGAAGAAAATCAACTTCCGGAAAAAGCGTATACGGAATTGCGGTTGACGGCGATGGTGACAGAGGATTTTTGCTCTATTACAGCAAAAAAGACGATTGCCTTTATGTATTGGACGGTGACAAGTGCGGCTATATTCTCGCCCAATATCTAATTAAATCCAAAGAACTTAATCCCGGAAACTTTTGGTTCCTGTCTACCATTGAATCAGATATCATGACAGCAATGTCAGCTAACAAATTTTTGGGACTCAACACACGAATTGTATCGGTTGGCGACAAATGGATAGGAAACTTCAAAGACGGCGAAGTGCTTGTCGGGCTTGAAACTTCCGGGCATCTGATTTTCCCGATTGATGTATTTGATCCATGCGGTAAAAAACAAACTTTGCTTTCAGGAATCGGGCTTTTGACAGGCCTTGCTTCAATTTGCGCAATCAAAGGTTTAGGCATGGACGAAGAAAAAATTATTGCGCCATTTGAGCCGGGTTTCTCAAAAACATACTATGTATTTTTCGTTGAAAAAATTCTCTATTATCGAGGCAGCGTAATTTGGAACAAAGACAAGGAACTTGTTGAAAAAGCGGTAAACGAGGCAATTGTAAACTCAAAACTTCCAAAAAATACCGTCATCAAATATGAAGACAAAGAAGATTTAAATGTCTTGTATATGAATATACTTGCCGGGGATAATCTTCTTGGAGTGATTTTTATGCGAAACTCCGGGACCGAAGACAAAAACGCTGTTTACGTTAAAGGCCGTAAAAATTACGAAGAAGTATTACGCGAAATCGGCGCCAATGTCCATAAAATGCACACCGCCGAAATGAAAAACATAAACAGTGTTGAATACAAATATGAGCAGGCTATCATAAAAAATCTTGAAAAAAACAACGGAAAAACCACTGTCGATAAAATCCTGTCGGCACTTGGCACAGCCAGAGACAGTGATGGGGCAAAAACAGTAAGCGAATCCGATTTATTCGGTGTAGTTTACGGCCTAAAAAAAGAAGGAAGAGTGTGTGTTTTAGACAGGGAAATTATGAGAACATGATATAAAGAGGCAAGAGAATCGATATGGCAGAATTAAAGAACAACGGACAGTTTAGTTTTAACTCTGACAATGAAGTTGTAATCAGGGAAAAAACCGGCGACATGACCCGTGAGCCGTGGCTTATGCTTTTGGCGCGGAGAAACAAAAAACCAACCGATACTCTCTGCTGGGGAATAACAAATAACGGAACAACTTTTGCAAGAATCGGGACGCAGGAAGGCGATCTCCTTAACGGATTTGTACACGAAGACCCTTACAAGACCCGCTTGCTTGGAACTTATGCGTATTTCAGAACCGAAGACAGTAAGTATTTCTCAAACTCCTGGTATCCGGTGCTCAACAAAACGCAAACACTTGAGACTACTTTTGGTTTCGGTTATGTTAAGTTTAAAACAAAATATAATAAGTTTGATGTCGAAACGGTTAATTTTATACCAAACCGTTATGACGCGATGGTGCAGATTATAAAAATTAAAAATAACGATAATAAGAAACGAAAAGTTACAATGTTTAATGTAAACCCTGTGAATATCGGAGACGCGCGCAGCATTCAATTCAGCGGCTTTAATAATCTTATGACGGGCGGCTCGCTGATTGATAAAACACTCAACGCGCTTGTCTGGAGGTTTGGCTTCGGAAGAAGCTTTGACAGTGATGAAAAAAAAATCAAGTCGATGTTCGGGAAAGTTTTGGTACACACCACATCGCTTGAAAACAATCAGTTTGCGGCCCGTTACGATGAATTTGCAGGGCATCACACCAATACCATGGCAAACCCCGCGGCTGTAGTGGAGAATTGGGATCTGCCATGCCGCAGCGCAGAGGAGAACTGCTCTTCGCTCTCATCCATAAAAAACTCATTCTTTATGAAAGCCGGAGAGACAAAAGAAATAGTTGTCGTCAGCGCGGTTCCTTCTACGGAAGATTATTATTGCAACGGCAAAAAGTCTGTCAAAAAGTTTCTTGGCGAAGTTCTTGCGCCTGAAAACGCGAAGAAAATGCTGGAAGAAGTAAAAAAAGACTGGAATGAAGAATTTGACAAGCTGGCAATCGATATTCATGATGTTGACGTAATACTTCATCCTTCATACAAATGGCTTCAATATCAATGTGCAATGGTTGCGCTGCTCAACAGAATGAAATCGCGTTTTCACTCCGGCTTTGAATACGGTTACGGTTTTCGCGATATTCTGCAGGACGTTTTGGCGATTCTCCCTTACGATCCCGGGCCTGTGAAAGAAATGATTAAATTTACCGCGCAGCAAATGTTCTCGGATGGATTTGTTTATCACAATTTTTATGTAACAGCAGCCGGGAACAAGGATTTTGCGGCTTGTGATGATCCGCTTTGGCTCATTTACGCAGTTGCGGAATATATTAAAGAAAGCGGCGATTTTGGTTTTTTAGACGAAGTGGTTCCGTATTGCGATGAAAAAGAAGATTTGCCGGCAAAAGAAGGGACTATACTGGAACATTTGAAAGTTGCCATAACGAAAGTTTGGAATCAAAGTGACAATGGTTTGCCGTATATGCTCATGGCGGACTGGAACGACGACTTATCAGGCAGCTTTACAAGTGTTTCAACTATGGCGGCCCAGCAGCTTTACAAAGCGCTGAAAGATATGATTGAGTTGTTAGACGCAAAGGGAATCGAGAAAGATTTAGCCGCAGATTATGCTAAAAAGGCAAAAACTGTAAAAGAAGAAGTAGAAAAACGATGTATAGATAAAAACGGAAATTATATCCGCGCAGTTGCCGCAAAAGATAATAAAGCAGTTTTAAAGAACATATCTTTTGGACACACAGGACTTGATGTTTCCGCAATTTTGGAAGACATGGAAGGAAATGCGCCGGTTGATTTGGGAAGCAGTAAAACAGACGGATTGGTATTCTTTGAACCAATTGCCTGGGCTGGATTCTCCGGCATTGCGGACAAAACGAGATTTGATGCCTGTAAAAAGGTATGCGAAAAAGAACTTGACGACAAATACGGAATCGCGATCTGTCAGGGAGACAAAACTCTGGCAAAAGGTAAATTACCAACAGACTTTCAGGGCTGGAAACGTAACGCTCCGGGGAAAAAAGAAAACGGCGGCGAGTTCAGACATTTGGAATCCTGGTATATCGCGTCCCTCTGCATTTTCGGTTACGGAAAAGAAGCGCATAATGTTTTTATGAAAACACTTCCTGCCGTTGCCAGCGGGAAAGATCCGTATTTGTACGCGGCTGAACGTTTTGTTTTTCCCGAATATGTTTCGGGTCCAGCGTCAAACGATCACGGAAAAGCAGGGCATACATGGTTAACAGGAACTGCTCCTACCCGCCTGAATGTTCTTGTTGACTGGATTTTCGGAGTCCGCCGTCAGTATAACGGACTATTGATAGACCCTTGCGTTTCACCGAAATGGAAAAAATTCTCTTTATCAAGAACGTTCAGAAATACGACATTTTGCATTAACTTCAGCAATCCTAACGGTGTTCAAAAAGGCGTTAAATCAATCACGGCCGCCGGAAAAGAGATCAAAGGTAATTTAGTTCCTCTGTCTTTCGCAAAAGGCGGAAAAATCAATATCGAAGTTTATATGGGATAATCTTTGAGAGGAGAATTTTTATGGACAAATTTTTACCATCGCAAAAACCGCCCGGGAATTTAAACGCAAAAAAAATCCCGCAATTCGTTTCATTCGGATTTGATGACAACGAGAAAAGCGGCTTTACGCAGGAAAAAGGCACAGAAGGAATGAAATGGGCTGTTGATACATTTGTCAGCCGGAAAAATCCTGACGGCACAAATTGTTCCTGCGCATTTTATTTTAACACAAAATATATTACAAAAGACGGAGCGGAGGAGCCGCCGCATCTTGTAAAAAAATCATGGAAACACGCAATGGACAGCGGCTGCGAAATCGGATGTCATACACACTCACATTTTAACGGCTCAAAATTCACTGTAGACGAATGGCTTTTTGAAATGAATAAATGTATGGATATTCTGGCAAAACCATATATTGACGGCGATGACAGCGAGCATTCAGGAATTGGAATCGCAAAGGACAAAATCAAATCGTTCAGAACACCCTTTGTAGCTTACAACGCAAATATGCTCAAAGCTGCAGAGAAAATGGGTTTTGTATACGATTGTTCTCTGGAAGAAGGATTTCAAGACGGACAGGACGGAACGAATTTTTATTTTCCGTATACGCTTGACGAAGGAAGCCCAGGAAATAAATACATACATTCTCAAAATCCTGAAAAAGAAGAAGTCGGCAGGCATGCCGGGATTTGGGAAATTCCCGCGTACGTTTTTATTGTTCCGCCTGATGAATTATGCGAAAAATACGGTGTAAAAAAAGGCTTGCGAAAAAAATGCGCCTCTTTAAATGATTTTTTTAATGAAAGAGACGGAAAAATCACAGGATTTGACTATAATACTTTTGTGCCATTTCAGATGACAGCAGATGAATTTATCGCGACGCTGAAACACACGCTTGATTTGCGTATCAATGGTAACCGCGCGCCTTTTTTTGTCGGCGGACACACAGGGATTTATGCTCAAGGCTACGAAAGTGAACCTGAAATTTTAATCAGCGAACACGAACGCCGTAGAGTTATAGAAGAATTTCTTGATTACGCTTTAGGCAAACCTGAAGTTTTTATTGCAG
The DNA here is from genome assembly GCA_031254175.1 of Treponema sp. Classification (GTDB taxonomy): domain Bacteria; phylum Spirochaetota; class Spirochaetia; order Treponematales; family Breznakiellaceae; genus WQXQ01. The sequence continues at coordinate 1,297 of JAIRUY010000193.1, read as the reverse complement.
CGCCGATAAAAATTATTGACTGGATGAGAAATCCAAAAGAACTGTAGGAGTATTTTATGGCAGAATACGGAAAGTTCAATGAAAAGGACGAGTTTGAGATTTTTAACCCCCGCACACCCGAACCATGGCTTCATTATTTAATTCGCCCGGATCAGCGCGGCACACAGACATTTTGCTCGGGCGTAAGTTATACGGGCGGCGGATTTGACGTGCGCGGAACTCATGAAAACACTTTCGTGGATACTCAACTGCATCTGAACGATGCCGACAACAGGGGACGTTATTGTTATATTGTCGACAGTAAAACCCGTGATTATTTTACAACAACTTGGCAGCCGGTTAAAAAAGACGGACAAAAATTTAAAACAACTTTGGGATTCGGATATATTAAATTCGATTCTGAATACAAAGGAATTAAGACCCGTCAAACAATGTTTGTCCCAAAAGAATTTGACGGCTGGATACAAAATATTGTCGTAGAAAACAATACTGATGAAACAAAAGAACTGGAAATTTACCCATTCCTTCCTGTCCACATGGGCGATGCTCTTGTTCGTTTACTTGCCGGCGATAACGACGGATTTTTCGGCGGCGCTAACTGGGACAAAGATTTAAACGCAATAGTTTTCCGCAGACACCACGGAACAAGCGTTGACGATAACACAAACGAAATTAACGGAATGCTTGGAAATGTCGCGGCTTTTTTCTCAACACTTAACAACGAAAACACTGAATACGAAACAAACGAAGAACGCTTTACCGGAGACAGATTCCGTTCACTTGCCGAACCTTTAAGAATTATAGACGCGAAACCTCTTTCCGGGACAAATCAGGCTTATTTACGGAGAACCTGCGGCGTTTTCCGCAATAAAATCACGCTTAAAGCGGGCGAAAAAAAAGAATTTGCCGTAGCGTTAATCGCAAGTTCCACAAAGGATTATTATCTGGGCGGCAAAAAATCTTTAAAAGAAATGACAGACGCTGTAAAAAACGCTGAAACGCGTGAAAAAATGCTTGAAACAGTAAAAAACTGGTGGAGCGGCATGATGTCGCAATTCACCATTTCCACTCCCAGCGTCAAAATAAACCGCGCTTTCAAATGGCTTCAATATCAGTGCCGTGTCGTTTATATTCTAAACAGAATGAAATCACGTTTCCACACCGGATACGAATACGGCTGGGGTTTCCGCGATATTTTACAGGATGTGAATTTCAATCTGCCGTATGCTGCGGATACTGTGAGATCGGCTCTTAAACACATAGCAACACAAATGTTTTCCAGCGGAGTGTGTTATCA
>JAIRUY010000171.1 GCA_031254175.1 Treponema sp. | reverse complement strand
CGGAAATATCAAGGTTTTTTGTGTTTTTTAATAAAATAAGCACTATTTTAATATTGGGAACTGCAAAATACATAAAATTCGAGGATTCGCCGGGTCAGAGCCGGCGACAAATTAACGTTTCTTTGATACATTCGCATCATCATGAATAAATATCCCCTGACCGAAAAGTACGACACCAAATGGGTTGAGGAAAACTGGATGGGCCCAAACCCGCTCCAACTTCTGGAAGAACTATGCGGAAACATGAAGCTGTCGCCCGGCATGAAGGTTCTGGACATGGGCTGCGGGAAGGGCCTGACTTCCGTTTTTCTCGCGAAAGAGTTTGGCGTAACAGTGTTCGCGAACGACCTATGGATCGACGCTGCCGAGAATCTGCAAAGATTTGAAGCTGCCGGTGTGTCCGACAGAGTATTCCCGATACACGCGGAAGCCCACGCCCTGCCGTACGCAAAAGGCTTTTTTGACGCGGCAATAGCGATTGACAGTTATCACTATTACGGAGCCGATGAGTCATATTTCCCCTGCACTTTTTCCAAACTGGTTAAACCGGGCGGCCAGCTCGGCATTGTCGTTCCGGGACTGGCGCAGGAATTTCCAGAAGGTTATCCGCCAACCCACAAGCAGTTCTGGTTTACGCCCATGTATGACGGGGAACTGTTCGCTTTTCACAGCGCCGCCTGGTGGCGCCACCTTTGGGAAAAAACAAAAATTGCCGAAATTACATCTTGCTACGACATCCCCGACCCGAAAGGAATCTGGTACCCCTGGGCGCATTGGGCGGATGAAAACTTCAAGGCAAAATTTGGTTTGGAATCTGACGACATAGAGTTTCTGGACGCGGACACGGAAAACCAAATAGCGCTGATAGCGATGACCGCTGTCAAAAAGGAGAATGGGGAGTAGGAAACATTTCCCCGTATAGCCGTAAGCTGCGTCAATCCTTAAACTTGACATAAATGTATGATTTTGGCATTATTTTTAAGATAAGGCGGTGTCCGAGCAAGTTTTTCAAACTTTTCTGACACTGCCCCTAACCAAGCCGTCTTAGCTCAGCTGGCAGAGCACTTGACTTGTAATCATGAGGTCTCCGGTTCAATTCCGGAAGACGGCTGTTTTTACCATCAACAAATGGTAAAATAATGCTCCTTTTTAATAATCAAAAAAAGATTCTCAGGAGTAATAATGTCTTTTGACGCCGCAAAAACACTGCTGTTAATAATAGACGTACAAAACGATTTTTGCCCGGGCGGAACGCTTGCTGTTGAAGGCGCAGACAGCATAATTCAGCCAATTAACAAACTTGCCTTGTCTTTGGCGGAAAAAGGCGGGCGGATTGCCGCTACACAGGACTGGCATCCTGCCGGCCATATTTCATTTGCTTCTTCACATAAAGATTGCGCTGCCGGAGAGATGATCGATACTTCTCTTGTTAAGGGACAGGTTCTCTGGCCTTGTCACTGTGTTCAGGGGACATCAGGGGCTGCTTTTCACAAAGACTTGGCTCTTGAAAAGGTCTCAATGATTATACGCAAAGGTTTCAGAAAAGAACTTGATTCTTATTCGGCGTTTTTTGAAAACGACCGGCAAACGCCGACAGGACTTGAAGGATGGATACGTTCTTTGGGCATCGAAACAGTCATAATGAGCGGACTTGCCACGGATTATTGTGTATTTTTCAGTGCGATGGATTGCAAAAAATTAGGGTTTAATACGATTGTTGCGAGTGATGCTGTAAGGGGAGTAGGAATACCGGAAGGCTCAGTTGAGGCGGCTGTTACATCAATGAAATCTTCAGGAATTGAATTTATTTCGGGTAATTATGTTTGAGAGTTCGGCGCTTTTTACCGATTTTTATTCCCTCACAATGGCTCAAGGATATTGGAAAAGAAACAAAGATCAGGATTTACAAAACGAGCGCGCTGTATTTGAAATGTTTTTCCGTCATCAGCCGTTTGAAGGCGGTTATTCTGTATTCGCAGGTCTTGAAACATTTTTGCATAAATTGATTAACTTTACTTTTTCTGATGATGATATTACATGGCTTAAAGAACTGGGCGCATTTGAAAGCGCTTTTATTGATTTTCTTAAAACTTTTCGTTTTAGCGGCCATCTTTGGGCAATGGATGAAGGCACGGTTATTTTCCCTAACGAACCTGTAATCAGGGTAGAAGGCAGCCTCATTGAATGTCAGATAATCGAAGGATTGCTTCTTAACATTATAAATTTTCAAAGCCTGATTGCGACCAAAACCTGCAGGATTTGGCTTGCCTCAGGAAAAGGAAATGTCATGGAATTCGGTCTCCGGCGGGCGCAGGGTCCTGATGGGGCGATTTCCGCTTCAAGAGCGGCGTATATTGGCGGCGCATGCGGGACAAGCAACACTCTTGCCGGAAAAATGTTTGGCATACCGGTAATGGGAACAATGGCCCATTCGTGGGTTATGTCTTTTGACAGCGAAGAAGAGGCATTTGATAATTACGCGGCCCTTTACCCGGAAAGAACAATCTTCCTTGTTGATACCTACGATACCTTAAAAAGCGGAATTCGTAATGCGATAAAATCAGGGTTGAAATTGTCTGAAAAGGGAAAAAACTTCGGCATACGCCTTGATTCGGGCGACATTCAGTATCTTTCAACCGAAGCAAGAAGGCAGCTTGATAAGGCAGGATTAACAAAGGCGTATATTACTGTCTCCAACGATCTTGATGAAAAAATAATCGAAACACTTGTCAGGGAAAAAGCGCCTGTTGACAGTTGGGGTGTAGGCACCAAATTGGTAACAGGCGCAAAAGAGGCAGCCTTTACAGGCGTATACAAACTCACTGCCCGTTTAAACGGAAAAAATATTTTTCCTGTGATGAAATTTTCCGATAATCCGGAAAAGACGACAAATCCCGGAATTAAACAGGTTTGGAGAATCAGGGATCAAAACGGCAGCGCTGTTGCTGATGTCCTCGGTATTGATGACGGGACAGATGAGCCTTTAAACGGCCGGCATTGCTGTTTCTGGCATCCGTCCGCAGACTACAGGCATTTTTTACATAAAATTGACGGTTCCGTGACTGCGCTTCTTAAAAAACGGCTTGAAAACGGAAAACTTTCAGGGACTTTACCGCCGTTAGCTGAAATAAAAGCCCATGCGGCGTCAGATCTTGAAAGTTTTGATTCAACTTATAAAAGACTGCTGAATCCGCACATTTACAAGGTGTCAATTACGGAAAAACTGCGCACTCTCAAACTGGATTTGATACACAAATATCTTGGCAGCAGGGAAAACTGACTTGTGAGACAACTCCAGTCTCCGGTTCGAGTTGGTTTCCAGACAAGTTAAATATGTGTTATACTTAATTGCATGAACAACATTCAAATTAGTTTTTCAAACAGCCAAAAAACAATGGAGTGCCTTTACGGTACAAAAGCCTCGAGTTTAATTGAGCATTTCGGCATTCCTGCCGAAGAAATTGCGGCTATCAGGGTAAATAACGAAATACGTCCACTGGGTACATATCTTCTGGTAAACGCAGCACTGGAACCAATACTTCTTGACAGCGCCGACGGGGCAATGATCTACAGAAGGACGCTCTCCTTTGTTCTGGCCATTGCGGCGCAAAATATTTTTCCGGAACGCGGGGTGTATGTAGGTCATTCTCTGGGTAACAGTTATTACTATACATTCAGTTCAGGCGGCAAACCGGAGGCCGCAGAAATTAAAAAATTAGCCGATGAAATGCAAAAACTTGTAAAACAAAATTTGCCGATAACATTTAAATATTTGGCTTATGAAGAAGCAGTAGAATTATTCAGAAAAAACCAGCAGAAGGATACGGCGCTGCTGCTTGAAGAAAGAAGTAATTCACGCATCAAAGTAAATGAATGTCAGGACTTTATGGATATTTATGTACAGCCGCTTCTTGAGCGTACAGGTCTGCTTTGCGCGTTTGAACTAACGCCGTATCAGGACGGTTTTCTTCTGAGGTTTCCGGGGATAGGCAAAAAAAATCAAATTGATCCTTTTGTAGACGAACCGCAGTTGTTTAAGGTATACAGCGATTATAAAAAGTGGGGAAAAAATGTCGGAGTCAGGGTTGTAGGCGAATTAAACTCACTTGTTGCGGGCAGAAAGATACTTGATTATATAAGAATAGCAGAAGCGCATCAGGCGCGAAAAATGTCAGATATAGCGAATCAGATATATGAAAAACACGATAAAATTAAAATGGTTCTTATCGCCGGCCCGTCAAGTTCTGGAAAAACAACAAGCGCAAAAAAACTCTCGATTGAGCTGATGGTACTTGGGCTTAAACCTATCGACATCAGTCTTGATGATTATTACAGGGGAACAGCTTATACCCCGAAAGATGAAAAAGGAGAGCCGGACTATGAATGTCTGGAAGCCCTTGATGTGCCTTATCTGAATGAGCAGCTTCAAAGCTTGTACCGGGGAGAAGAAGTTACGATTCCTGTATATGATTTTAAATCAGGTGAACGCAAAGCATCCGGCGGCAAAAAAATAAAACTTACGGAGCAGAATATATTAATTGTTGAAGGAATACACGGACTTAACGACGCTCTCACATACAGTATCGATCGAAGCACAAAATTCAAGGTTTATATTTCCGCACTTACACAGCTTAATCTTGATGATCACAACCGCATCCCAACCAGCGACAACAGGCTGCTGCGCCGTATGGTACGCGATTCACAGTTCAGGGGGATGGATGCCGCAGGCACAATAAAAATGTGGCCAAAGGTACAGGCAGGAGAGCGAAAGCATATTTTTCCGTTCCAAAACACATCAGATACAGCTTTTAACTCCGCTCTTGATTATGAACTTTCGGTACTTAAATATTATGCCGATCCGTTGCTGCGTGCTGTAAAGCCAAACAGAAAAGAGTTTTCAGAAGCCGCAAGACTTCTTTCATTTATGGAAAACTTCACGCCGATTTCGCCTCACTATGTGCCGGGAACCAGTATTTTACGGGAGTTCATCGGAGACAGTGAGTTCAGGTATTAGCCTGTGACAGGGTTGACAAGAAGCCCTGATTCAATAAGTATAGTGAAACAACTTAAATTGTTTCACTATTTCCGATTATGATTCTTTCTGTAACATCGAACATGTTCGATGTTACAGAAAGTAAAATAAAGGTGTATATAAGAAAATGAGCGCGGCTGTTAAGTCCCTTTTTGAAAATATTATTTTTCTTTCCACTGTTACAAGTTTAGTCACCGCTCAGATTTTAAAAGGTATATTTTCTCTTTTTTCCCAAAAAAAATTAAAAATAAAAGATGCGGTAGAGACCATGTTTTGGAGAACCGGGGGAATGCCGTCAAGCCATTCTGCAATTGTCTGCTCTCTGGCAACTTCGACAGGAATTAAAGAAGGAATTTCCTCCACTTTTTTTATTTTTAGCCTTGTTTTTTCCATGGTAGTTTTGCGTGATTCTTTGGGAGTCAGAAGATCCGCAGGGCAGCAGGCAAGAGCTTTAAATATTCTTGGAAAACAAACGGCGGAAAAAACAGGGCTTGAGTTTAAGTCGGTAAAAGAAATCAGGGGACATTCTATACTTGAAGTGTTTATAGGAGCCTTGTTAGGTATAATAATAGCGATACTTTTCCATCTGTTTTAGGCATTCTATAAGGTGTATATGTCTGTTGTCCGCGGTGTTTTAATAATCAGTCTTATTTCAATATTTGTCTCAGCGGGACTTTTTCTCTTTGGTTCCATCGCCGGAAACAGGAATTTTTCCGGAGGATATGCGGTACTCGCAACAGATGTTTCAGTTGAAGATAAAATGATCCTTGGCCTTTTGGAAACAGGAATAAAAAATTCAGGAGGTATTGTTTCTGAATCTACACAATGGGTAACTTTTGATAATTTCGGGTCTGTTGAAACAATACCGCTTGATGAATATTCCGCCAGGATTTTTTCTTTTGATCCCCGTAACGACGGATATGCCGAAAAATTAAGAAATGTTTTTATACAAGGCGATAAAAGATTTTTTTATATTCCGCTTGGCGCCGGCAACTGGAATACTGACGTTTTGGACAAACAATTTAAAAATCTCCTCGGAGATATTTCTTTTTCGGCTGAGTATTACGGAGTTGGAAAGCCTGTATTTCTTTTCTTTACTGTTTACGCTTTTGCCTCTTTTGTTTTTTTGTTTTTTTGTTACCTGAAAAGAAAAACTTTCCGCGGAACGGCTATTCTTTTTTCCTTGCTGCCGGTATTTTCTTCCCTTGCATTTTTTGCTGCCGGCGGAATTGCTTCCGCCGCTTTACTTGTGGGATTTTTTTTCCTGATTAGGGAACCGTTTTATGAACTTGTAATTACTGACAGTTTTTTTTCAAAAGGAAATGCAAAAAATATATTGTATTTGCCTTTATTGATTGCGTTTACAGCCGCTTTGGGAATCATTGTTGTTCTTTTTAAAATAAATATTTTGTTTATACTTGCTGTTTTTGTTTCTGCCTTTTTTGTCTTATATTTTTCTTCAAAGATAATTTCAAACATACACAGAAGGCACAAAAGGTTTAACCCTGTATCGATAATAAAAAAATACAAACCTGAGTTTGCTTTTTCTGTTTTTATGCTGCCATTTGCCGCAGCAGCGGTTTTTACGGTATTTTTTTCACCATTAAGGCAAGCCTCATTTTTTTCTGAAAAAAAATTTAATGCAATTATTAATGAACAGGAATATTATGCGCATTTAATAAATCAGATTACCTTTTCGACAAGACAATTAGGCACTTCATTAAATGATTTTCCGGAATATATATATGACAAAGACGGGCTTCCTGTTCCAAATCCGGATAAAAATCAGGCAAATGACAGCATTGTAATGCTGTCGGAGTTTCCTTCTTTTCCGCTGAAGAAAATGATGGATTTTTTTAATGAGCTAAACAACGGAGGGAAAACAGGCAATTATGTCAGTACAGGCGGAATCAGGGAAAATTTGACCTTGTTTATATTATTGCTTTTTATTATTCCTTATTTTATTATAAAGAGAAAGAAAAACAATATGCAAAATATAAATATTTACGGTATGAAAAATGTTTCTGGAAAACATCGTTTTTTCAGTATAAACAGGAATATTTCTCATATTATTACCAGCAAAAATAACGCACGGATTCGGAAGGACGCTTAAATAATGAAAGTATATTCTTTTCCAAGAGGCGGCCTTACCTTTTATGATAATACTGCACCTGAAAAAAAAACTGCTGTAAACGCTTTTTTACCGTCTTTTTCCGTAATAACTTTGGGTGACAATGTAAGGAAAGTTTATCCTGTTGTGTCAATCGGAGAAAATGTAAGAGAAGGTATGCTAATCGGAAGGGCGTCAGGTTCAGGCACAGGCGCTGTAAATGTTCATTCAACGGTTCCCGGCAGAATTATCCGCAGAATATCATGGCGGGACTCTTTTGATATAAATAATGACGCTTATATAATAAAGATGGAAGGCGCTTTTGAGAAGCTGGGAAGAAAAGAAGACATATTCCTCTGGAATGGATTGAGCGGTTATGATCTACAAAGAATAATTTCTGAAAATGGAATTACCGAAATGGAAAATTTCGGTAAGCCGCTTTCGGAAATGATCTCTGCCGCGAGAAAAGAAGAAAATCTGACTTTGGTTGTCAGGTGCGTTTTTGATGATCCGTGGCTGGTTGCCGATTACGCAATGTGCAAAGACAGATTAAAAGCTGTGATTCTGGGAGCCAGTATCGTTGCGAAAGCCTGTTTAAAGGTTTCGCGCATTTTAATAGCTGTTTCATATCCGGAAAGAGAATTGGGACAGATGCTGAGATCAGAAGCGGACAGACAGGGGGTTCCTTCGTCCATGGTTTTAACCAGTTCACGTTATCCGCAGAGAAATAAAAGAGAACTTGAGCTTACATTGCGGAAATATGAAAAAAAAGAAGAACTAAACCTTGGCTCTTTTTTAATTCTGGGGCCTGCCGTGCTTGCCGCCGCGTATGACGCAGTGGTACATAAAAAACCAATATTGGAGCGATATGTTGCGGTCGGCGGAGCTGCCATAAGGCACCCGCAAATAATGAAAGTAAGAATTGGAACAAGAATTAGCGAAGTAATTGCGCAGTGCGGCGGTTTTTCAGAAAAACCCGAGTGTATTATTACAGGTTCTCCCATTTCCGGCAAGGAAGTGATGTTTCTTGATGAACCGGTAGGAAAAACATGTTATGCGATTGCTGCCTTGTCAAAATCACAGGGAGCCCATCACAAACTCCAAAATTGCATTAATTGCGGTGAATGCAGGACTGTCTGCCCTGTAGGTCTTGATCCCCAGATGATCTTCAAAAGAATTAAAGCAATGGAAATTGATAATATTTTGACAACCGGATGTCATGGATGCGGATGCTGCAAGATTGTCTGCCCGTCTTCAATCCCGCTTCGGGAAACAATAATTGAAAGCAATCAGGAGGCCTTCGGTGCCTGACAACAGCAATAGATTGATTTTTTCGCACAAACCTCAAATAAATATATCTTATCCAAGCAATAAAAGAATGTGGCTGGTTTGTCTCTGCGCTTTTTTGTGCGTGCTTCAGTCTGCGTTAAACGACGGCGGAAAATCATTAATAATCGCAGGAACAGCGCTTTTTACAGCGTTGGGTATTGAATTTCTGCTGACATGGAAAAACTACCGCTTTTCCAAAATAATGGACGGAAGCGCCGCCGCTACCGCGATGATTCTCTGTCTGTTAATGCCGAATCAGCTTAATCCTGTTTATGTTTTTTTTGGAACAGCATTCGCTATTACTGTTGTTAAATTCAGTTTTGGAGGGCTTGGCTCAAATTGGCTTAATCCCGCCCTTGGCGGCTGGCTGCTTGTTCGTTTTTCATGGCCTTCAGCCTATACAAACGCTCTTGGCGGTTTTCATGATTCAATAATGGAAATGAGCGCTTCTGCAAATTTAACTGCACTTGACAACAATGTTACTGAGTTTCTTAACATATCAATTTTTTCATTTTTAAAAGTTCAGCTTCCCTCAGGATATATAGATCTTTTATTTAATAAAAATCCCGGTATTATCGCAGACAGGGGGCTTTTTTATCTTTTAATCGGCACTATAGTAATAACTGCCACAGGGATTAACCGGGGATGGATACCGTTGGTTTTCCTTTCTGTTTATGGATTTCTTGTCAGTTTTGCCGGAGATATAACCGGGGGATTATGGAATGGAGATTTGCTGTACGGGTTATTTTCAGGCGGTACAATCGCCGCTGCCTTTATTCTTGCGGCTGAACCTGCAAGCAGCGCAAAATTAAGATCCGGAGTTTTTTTAACTGTCATTTTAGGAGCTGTTTTTTCATGGTTTTTCCGGTACAGGTGTATGGAGTTCTCAGGATGTTTTATTGCCCTTGCCCTGATAAATTGCATTACTCCGCTTGTTAAAATGATTGAAGAAAAAATATTTCTTTCGATTAGTAACCGCGGGAAATTTAAGGAAAATATCCTATGAAATATTTTCATGATATTAAGGACAAGTCAATTTTAACCGGCTGGATCATGGGATTATTGATAGTTATTTCAGTTATATGGATTGTTTCGCATAAATTACAAGGCAGTTTCCTTATGCGGGCAGTAAACAATGTGTTAATGAATAATGACGATTCACGCAGGCTTTCTGCGCATATTCAAAAGAAAACAGGAAAAGCTGATCCTTTAGGCTATTGGTTTTCAATTGATAAATCTTCTGATAAAATATTTATATTCACAGTCTTTAATGACGGAGTTCTTGTCCCCCTTGGAGCCATAGTTTCGGATAACGGAAAAGTAGAAGAAGTAATTCCGTTAAGCGCCCATGCTGTTCAAATATTTAACAGAATACCTCCGGGCATTCTGCAAATATACATCAATCGTATTGAAAAAAACGGACTGTAATTATGAGAGGAAGTGACAGATGAGTTTAAACCGTCAGCACCCTTTTTGGGGTTCTTTGTCGCCTCTTGGCGGATTAACAGGCGCAAGCCTTCTGATTATGGCTTCCGCGCGCCTATCCTGGGCAATTGTAGTATCAGGATGCTTATTATGGGTATACGGCTTGTCTGCGTTAACTGTTATTTCTTTAACTTCTTTTTTTGGAATGAAAGTATTCCCAAAAAACGGCAGAAAAGCCCTTTATGTATGTATTGCTTCATTTTGGAGTACTTTATATATATTACTGTTTTGGTTATTGTGTCCGCTTGCGGCGCTTGAAGTTTTTATGCTGTTATTGCTGGTTCCGCTTTTTTTTACAGGTTCAAATATAATTGAGCATCTTTCTTCCATGATGGATAAATATCATTATGACAATTTTGAATATTTATCTGAAGCCCTCGTCCAGGCTGCCGTTCTTGCTGCTTTAACCCTTGTTTTTTCAATAATCAGAGAGCCTTTGTTTTACTGTTCCTGGACTCTGCCGGGTACATATAAAGGTATGATAACTGTTATTTCTTTTAAAGAAGGCTCTTTTTTCCCTATTGAAATATTTTCGGCTTCAGCCGGCGCTTTAATATTATTGGGATATATTATTTGCCTGTATCAGTTTGCAAAAAGCTATATTTCTGCCCATGGAGATAATTAATGAACGGAACTTCATTTATGCTGTTATTTCTTTTATCGACATTCAGTTTAAATTTGACATTACAATGCGCTTTGGGGATAAAAGGAGCCGCTGAGTCAAAAAACACAAACAGAATATCATTCATGATTAAATTACCGGTTATATTTATTTCCATTATTCTTGTTTGGATAATTATTTCAAGATTTTTTGTTTTAATGTTTTCGGGAATATTTATTTATATAATACTTTTTCCGCTGAGTTTCATGTTTAACGAGGCGTTAGACTTCCTTATGCTTAAGTATATTCTGAAAAAAGATGCTGCTGACGAATCTCTTTTAAGTTTTTCCGGAGGGATTACGGCTGTCGCGGCGTTTATTTGTGTAAATATCTCAAACAATTTTCTTGAAACAGTAATTTTGTCTTTTGGTTTTACTTCAGGCATTTTACTGGTTATTTTATTTATCAGGGAAATCCGCAGAAGAGCCGCACTAGAAGCGGTGCCCAAGTTTATACGCGGAAAACCATTGGTTCTTGTTTCTCTGGGGTTATTGGCGCTTGTTTTTTCCGTTGCTTCTTTATTTATTTTAAGGATGTATAGTTTCAGGTGAAAGAGAAAAAAATTTCCTTGATTATAGGTTCTCACGCGCACGTTCCCTCGGGAGCTCCGGAAAGTGAATTTGAAGATATATATGTTAAAAAAATGCGTCCTTTTGTTTCTAACCTGTATCGTTATTCGAAAATTCAGGCCGTTTTGCATTATTCAGGCGTATTTCTTTACTGGGTAGAAAGAACCCACCCGGAAATATTTATGCTTATCGAAGATATGGTATCAAGAAAACAGACGGAGATATTAAGCGGAGGTTTTTTTGAACCAATGTTTCTGTTAATCCCGCCTAATGACAGGGTAGGACAAATAGAACTTTTAACAACATATCTTCGCAGACATTTCGGGAAACGCCCCCTTGGCTGCTGGATTCCCGGTATGGCCTGGGAACAGCATCTTGCTTCATCACTTTCCGCAAGCTATATGAATTATACTTTTCTTTCCCATGAACAATTTTTACAGGCAGGAATGAGCAGAGATGAACTTTTTTATCCATGTATCACCGAAGATCAGGGGAAATTAATAACAATCTTTCCGGTATCATCATTTTTGGAAAAAGAAATAGAAAAAAAAAGTTTTTCTCAGGTTTTTATTGAAAAAAACAGGCAAATAGCCGAAGAATACGGATTTTCAAAAGAAAAAATTATCAGTATTTTTCCGGAAAAAATATATTCCGCCCCGGCAGAATCGCCTGATACGGCATGGAACCGTTTTTTTGAAGAAGTATCCCTTTCAGAAAATTATGTCGAAACTGTATTGCCTTCTAAAATAATAAAAAATCTTAAATCATGTAAAAAGGCAAGTTTTCCGAATTCAACATCATTGAATAACGGATTTTCACCCAGAAATTTCCTGATTGAGCAATGTGAAATAAACGGCATCTATTCAAAAATGATATTTACAAATGTTTTGATCAGTCAGATAAAAGGCGATAAATCAAGAAAACAAAACGCAAGAGAAGAACTGTGGAAAGCACAAGACTCAAGCCTTTTTATTCCCGGAAACGGCCAAAAAAGCAATGATTTGCGAAAAGCGGCTTACAGTTCGCTTTTACGGGCTGAGCAATTGTCAAGAGAGAAAGGAAAGTTTATTCCGTCTATTATCCAGTATGATTTTGACTTTGACGGAAAAATGGAATCTCTCTTTCAGGATATGGTGATTAATTGCTACATTCAGTTAAAGGGAGCCGGAGTATTTGAACTTGATTATCTGCCAAAGAACTGGAATTATCTGGATTGCGGAGCGTTTTCGTCTTTCGGTGAAAAAAACAAAGAAAGAAGAGTTGCTTTTGCGGACAGTCTCCTGCCGGCTGAAACAAAAGTAAAGGACATTGAAAAAAGTAATCTAAAGGGAGCGAGGCTTTGCTTTAATGAAGAATTTGAAGCGATTGCACAGGAAAAAAAGGGGAAATCATGCTTTATGCTTCCGGCTGCGGATTCAAGCCAGCCTTTTGGAAACATAGAAATAAATAAATGTTATATGCTAAAAAAAGATACACTTACTGTATCATACAGTTTAAGGAATACGGGAAAAGAAAGTCTGGATTTTTGTTTTGCCACAGAAATAAATCTGTCTTTTGCAGGTGACGGAGAAGAGTATGCGCGTTTCTATAATACCGACAATAAAGAAAAAGACACATCCCTTCAAAAGATAACGGAAAATATCAACAATATTAAAATTCTTGATGTAATAAATGAAACGCAAATACTGATTCGCTCGGAAAAAGATTTTTCCTGCTGTTTTGCGCCAATTTTTTCAGATGGGTTTTATCAGGCAAGCCGAATGCTGGCATTTTTTCCCATTACCCTTGAGAGCGGCAAAACATGGACAAACGAGTTTGCCCTGAAGTTCTCGCATTGAACAATCAGGATATTTAAGGTAAATTGAATATTATGAAAAGACGTTTAGTTACTTCAGCATTGCCGTATGTAAATAATGTACCGCATCTTGGAAATCTCATTCAGGTGCTTTCAGCGGATGCTTTTGCGCGTTTTTCCAGATTATACGGCTATGAAACCCTGTATGTCTGCGGTACAGATGAATACGGTACAGCTACAGAAAACAAAGCTGCCGAAGACGGAATCAGCCCGAAAGAGTTATGTGACAAATACCATGCCGTTCATGCGGATATTTACAGGTGGTTTAATATCGCGTTTGATAAATGGGGACGCACTTCAACACAGATACATACAGAAGTTACTCAGAATATTTTCCTGAAACTGGATAAAGCGGGTTTTGTCTGTGAAAGAACTATAGAACAATTTTACTGCTCAAAATGCGAAAGATTTCTTGCAGACCGTTATATCCGGGGATTTTGTCCTGCCTGCGGATCTGCCGAAGCCAGGGGAGATCAATGCGAAGCCTGCGGAAAGCTGCTTGATCCGACAGACCTAAAAGAACCGCAATGTTCCGCCTGCTTAAACACGCCAAATCTTCAAAAAACAAATCATCTTTATATTGACCTTCCGGGAATAAAGGAAAAACTGGAACAGTGGATAAAAAAAGCATCTGAAAAAGGTTTTTGGGCAAATAATGCAATACAGATGACTCAAGCATGGATAAGGGACGGTCTTAAGGAACGGGCAATAACAAGAGACTTAAAATGGGGCATTCCGGTTCCAAAACCCGGTTATGAAAAAAAAGTTTTTTATGTGTGGTTTGACGCGCCAATTGGCTATATTTCCATAACAGGAACGTTAGGCGAAGATATCGTCTCCGGCGGGAAAGACATAACTTTCTCAAGTTGGCAGGATTTTGTTGATTATTGGTGGAAAAGACCTGATGAAGTTGATTTGTTTCAGTTTATAGGCAAGGACAATATTCCGTTTCACACTGTAATATTTCCTTCAAGTTTACTGGGAAGCGGCGACAACTGGACATTACTGCACCATATGTCTAGTTCGGAATTTCTTAATTATGAAAACGGAAAGTTTTCCAAATCCAGAGGAGTTGGTGTTTTCGGAACTGACGCAATGGAAACAGGAATCCCCGCGGATGTATGGCGGTTTTATATTTTTTACAACAGACCCGAGAAATCGGACGCAATGTTTACATGGAAAGATTTTCAGGAAAAAGTAAACGGCGAGCTTATCGGCAATCTTGGAAACCTTGTAAACCGTACATTGGCTTTTATTACGCGGTATTATGACGGAAAAATTCCGGAAACAAAAAATAATAATGAGCAAAGCAGTAAAATGTTTTGGGAAAAAGTATCAAAATATGAAAAATCAATTGCGGAAAAACTGGACAGAGCTGAGCTTCGTGACGCTTTCAGGGAAACTTTTGAACTTTCATCTTTTGCAAATAAATATTTTCAGGATGCCGAACCCTGGCGGCTTCGCAATGATGATCCCGAAAAAGCTGCTTCTGTCATTCGTGATTTGGCTTTTATTGTGCGTGACCTGTCAGTTTTAATTGAGCCTTTCCTTCCGCAGTCCGCGGCAAGGATAGCCCGCTTTTTTGGGCTGAAAACAGGTGAAACTCTCAAATGGGAAGACATCGGAAAGCCGCATGGCATTGGAGACGTGAAAATAACGAGCGAGGTGCTTTTTGCCAAACTGGAAGACGATAAAATCGAATCCCTGCGGGAAAAATATTCAGGAAACCAGAAGGAAAGACAGGAAGCAAAAAAGTCTTTTCCTTATGTTGTTGATCTTAGAGTAGCAAAAATAGAAAAAGTACAGCGGCATCCCAAAGCCGACAAGCTCTATATTATCTCTCTTGAAACAGGAGAGGGCGTTACGGGCATCCGCGAAGAGCGGACAATTGTTTCCGGGCTCGTACAATTTTATACTGAAGAACAATTGCTCGGAAAAAAAATTATTGTAGCATATAATCTGAAACCCGCAAAATTACGCGGGATTGAATCAAGAGGGATGCTTCTCGCCGCCGGTGACAACAAAGGCACCGGGCCTGACGGAGAAGCGGTTGAAAGGTGCGAAGTGCTGGATGCCGCGGATTATCCAACAGGAACAAGGTTTCTGCCTGAAGGCGAAGAAGCGGCTGCCGCTCCTGCAGAAATAGACATCGACACATTCTTTTCATTTCCGGTTGTTGTCAAAAACAATGAAGTTCTTTATGACGGAAGAAATTTAACTCTTAACGGAAATCCGGTGCGTACTTTTATCGTTCCTGAAGGTGAGGTTCACTAAACAGTGAACAGGATGCGGATAAAAAAGAACGATGAGAACACAAGTTTAATAAAAAACATTACAGAAACTAAACTTGAAGTCTGCGAAAAAGCCGGCTCGTTTCTTCAATCGGCTGAATGGGGAAAATTCAAGTCCCGCTTTGGCTGGAAAGCAAAGGCTTTTTTAATTGACTGGGGACAAACATCAAGTACACTTTTAACGCTTTCTCGCCGCCTTGCCCCCGGTTTTTCATTTGCGTATATCCCCTGGGGGCCGGAATTGCCGGAAGACTTCCCTGAAGATTGCAGAAATAAAGTCCTTGCAGAACTTGCAAAAAAGCTAAAAAGTTTTTTCCCTAAAACGTCAGTCTTTCTCCGCATTGACCCTCCGTGGTTTACAAATGACACGGATGTCCCGCAAAACGGCTCTGAAACGGTATCTTTGTCAGGATTAAAACAGGCCGCCGCTACAGTTCAGGCGCCTGATACAGTCATAATAAATCTTGATATCCCGCCCGAAGAAATACTGGCGGCAATGAAACCGAAATGGCGGTACAATATTTCACTTTCTGAAAAGAAAAATGTAACAGTAAAAGAGGCAGGAGCAAAAGGACTGGAAACATTTTACAATTTGTTAAGGGAAACTGCTGTCAGGGACGGTATCGCAATACACAGTTTTGATTACTACAAAATCTTGTTTGAAATATACGGAGAGCCGGACGGAAAAAAAAATCACTCAACTTTACGCTTGTACACCGCCTGCCACGACGGGTTAACGCTTGCGGCTATTGTGGTTCTCTTTCGCGGTAAATACGCAACATATCTTTACGGAGCGTCTTCCTGTGTCAAGCGCAATCTTATGGCGTCTTATGCCCTTCAATGGAGAGCAATAAAAGATGCAAAAGAAGCGGGATGCCAATATTATGATCTTTTCGGCATTCCCCCTGATGATAATCCAAATCATCCAATGGCAGGATTATACAGATTTAAAACAGGTTTTGGAGGGCAAATCATTCACCGGCCCGGGAGTTTGGATTATCCTTATAAACCTGCATTTTATAACCTTTTTAATTTATTGGAAGCAATCCGAAAAAAATTGCGTGATCGAAAAAAGAGAAGTTTTTCGAACTAACATTACCCTTCTGCTCTTGAATATTTTCTCACAAAAAATATATAGTAAAAGCCAAGGAGTTAATATGGCTTTTACGTTAAATACATATCCAATTACCTATAGGTCAAAGTTTTTAGGCGGTAAATGGACAAGCGAATATCTGGAAAAACCTCATAAAACACCGGAAGAAGAAGCGGCAATGAACGAAGAAGATCAGTCTAAGCTGAGAAATTCACGTAATTGTTATGATGATATGCCGCTTGTAAGTTATTCAAGCCAGTATGGACTGTCCTGTTTTGAAGGACTAAAAGCCCTTCCTCAAAAAGGCGGCGGTCTTGCGATTTTCCGCCCCGACCAAAACGCCGCTCGTTTTGCGCGTTCCATGGAAGGATTATATATGCCGCCTTTTCCGGAAAAAGACTTTCTTGAAGCCTGTGTTGAAACTGTAAAAAGGAACGCGGCTTTGGGATTTCTGCCGAAATATAAAAGCGAGTGGGAGAAGGATTCTTTTATGACAGCCGATTCTGTTTATATAAGGCCGTTCACAGAATCAGAAGGCGGTATAGGAGTAAACCTTTCTCATGAGCCATGGGTAATTGTAATCAATACCCCGGTCAGCTCATATTTTTCACAGGCGAGCTCTGATGCTGTTGTTACAGATAAAATACGCGCAACGGCAAACGGCACAGGCTGGATAAAAGCCTGTTCCAATTATGTAATATCGGCTCTTGCAAAATCAGAAGCCATTAAATCCGGTTTCATGGAATGTGTTTTTCTCGACGCTGTACATCGTAAATATATCGAAGAAGGATCATCCTGTAACATATTTTTCTATTTAAAATCCGGAGAACTTGTGACGCCTGAACTCACCGATACAATACTGCCGGGCATTACACGTTTAAGCATCATTGAACTTGCTCGTGATAAGGGAGTTAAGGTGAGTGAGCGCAAATTATCAATTGATGAAGCCCTTGAAGAGACATGCGAATGTTTCGTCTCAGGTACTGCGGCAGGAGCTACACCATTGACATCTCTTACTTATCAGGGAAAAAAAACGCTGTTTAACGGCGGCAAGACCGGCGATTTTACCGCTGACATTCGTGATACAATAAAAGGTATTCAATACGGCGCTATATCTGACACAAAAAACTGGATGGTCAAGGTTATTTAATTAAAACCGAATAAAAACGGCTACTTGACCAAACTGTCAATATTGTTATTATAACCCTATCAGATGTTTTTGCGGGGATATAGCTCAGTTGGTAGAGCGATTGGTTCGCAATCAATAGGCCAGGGGTTCGAATCCCCTTATCTCCAGAAGATTTTATGAGACAAAGTAACCTTTGGGCAATTTTTTTACTCTTATTTTTTATTATTTTGCCGGTTCAAAATACAAGCGCTCAGGAAACATACAATATTTATACTCTTGAGTATTTTAAGCGAAGCGTTGAAAATTTAATGGCCGGTGAATATGAAAAAGCTATCGAAAATTCTTCCATGGTAATAAGACGGGATGCAACCTCATCAGTTGCTTATACAATTCGGGCAAGAGCATATTATGAATTAGGCAGATATACTAATTGCATAAATGACTGTAATCAGGCTTTAAACTTGGACAGGCATAACACAAGCGCATTACTTTTGCGCGCCAGCGCGTATGTTGAAACAGGCAATCTAAACAGAGCCGTTTTGGACTGGCAGACAATATTAAGAATAGATCCTGATAATACAGAAGCAATAAGAAATTTGGAATTAGCCGCTCTGCAAACGCAGTAATTAGACTTGTTCGGAAAACAATGTGCTTCGATTTGAAGTTTCCGAACAACTTTATTCTATCGGCGATACAAAGCCTCTATTGAATATTCCAAAAAAATGTGATATAAAGTATTTTAGCATGATAAATGGGACATTTTATGCATCCGGCCTTAAGTTTTCATGTAAACGCTGTTCTTCATGTTGCCGTCATGATTCAGGTTTTGTCTTCCTTTCCGAAAAAGACCTGAAATTATTGATACCCGAGCTAAAAATTGACAGGGATGGCTTTTTAAATACATATTGCCGATGGGTTA
>JAIRUY010000098.1 GCA_031254175.1 Treponema sp. | reverse complement strand
GCTGTCGAGAGTTTTTAAATCCGGCAGGTAAATATCAATATGATCTCTTAACAATTCAAGCGCTTCTGTGTTTTCATAACCCGATGAATTCCAGAGCGCCGGAATTTTCACACCGGCGTTCTTTGCGGCGATAAACCCCTCTGCAATTGCGGGAATTGCATGGCTTCCCGTTACAATGTTGATATTCTCAGCCCCCTTGTCACGAAGCGCTGCGCAAATTTCCGCGAATTTTTCAGAGGAAACTTCGCTGCCAAGGCTTGGGCTGCCCTGTGAAATCTGGTAGTTCTGACAAAAGGAACAGCCAAGATTGCACCCGCTTATAAAAATTGTCCCCGAACCGCCAAATCCAACAAGGGGCGGTTCCTCTCCAAAATGAATTACTGCCGCGCCAATTCGCAGGGCGGCAGTTTCTCCGCAAAAACCGGTCTCGCCGGATAAGCGGTTAACGCCGCAGTTTCTGGGGCAGAGTTTGCATGACGTGTAAAAATTCATCATTAAACAAGTATGGTGACAATCGCCAAAAAAAATCAACATTGACATTTCGGCGGACAAAAATTAAAATGAAAGAATCGCTGTCTTTTTTAAAGGGGGTATTTTATGACCAAAAAGTTCAGTTTTATTTTTTTTACGGCAATATTTTTTCTTGCTGCAGGTTTATTATTTGCGCAAAATGCACAAGAACTGCGTATTGGAACTTCAGCTTCAGGAACATTACGTTCCAGAGAAGATGTTTGGTACAGTGTCAGAACTACAGAAGCCGGCTTGCTAGCCATAGAAACTACAGGTAATGTTGACACCTTTTTGGAAATTTTTGATGCTCAGCGTAATTTCATAGATGAAGATGATGATGGAGGCGATGGAGTCAATGCCAGGATTGAGTTGTACTCCCCTGCAGGCAGGACATATTTGATAAAATTAAGAGGTTATGGCAGCGGCGACACCGGTCCGTATCAAATTAGGGCAAGCACAATGTCTGTTTCTGGATCTACGGAACTGCGTTTTGGAGCTTCTCCACAATCCAGAAATCTTTCTTCAGGAGATAACCACTGGTACAGTGTCAGAACTACAGGAGCAGGACTTGTTACTGTTGAAAATTCGGGCAGCGTTGACACTTATATGCATGCTTATGACAGTTCCTACAAGCAAATAGGAACTGATGATGACGGCGGCGAAGACTATAATGCCAAAATCGAAATTTTTGCAGAAGCCAACCAGACTTATTTCTTTAGAGTCAGGGGTTACGGCAGCGATAATACAGGTACATACCGGGTATGGGCAAGTTTTGAAACTATTCCGGCAGATGAAAGAAACACCGAGCGTTCACGGGCTGCTGCTTTAAGACTCGGAGAAGCAACTTCGGTTTTTATAAGAACAGCCGGCGAATCACGGTGGTATTCTTACAACATGGCAAGAACAGGCACTTTTGTTGTTCAGACAAGGGGAAGTATGGATACTGTGCTGTATCTTTACGACAGCAGGGGAAACATGATTATCGAAGACGATGATGGAGGAGAAAATTTAAATGCCCTCATTTCACAAAGGCTCGATTCCGGAACTTACTATATAGAAGTTAAAACTTACGGAGACCAAACAGGGCGCTGTACCATTCACGCAGAAATCCGGTAGTTAGAAAAGCGCTGATTAAATCCTTGATTGGATTTAATCAGTGTTTCCTTACAACTTCACTTTTTCTATCTTCCCTTGTGCGTCAATTCCGAAAAAGTTCGCTTTTATCAATGTGTCTGCACATGAAGGCGGCTGGCTGACCGCCATTGTATCTTTTCTGTCATGCACAGAACGAAGGGATGTACATTCAATAACGGCAAATGTTGCGCCTATTCTGCTCCGGGGGCTTCCAACACTGCCGGGGTTAATCAGCAAAAGGCCGTCTGCGTTTTTATAAAAAGGAACATGGGTGTGGCCAAATAAAACAACATCTGCATTATTACTGCGTCCTGCGGCAATTAAACCATGAGTACCGCCGTGTAAACCCTGACGGTGCCCGTGACACATAAAAAACCTGTATTCCGCAAAATCAAAAACAGCGCTGTCAGGCATTATTGATTCGTAATCGTTGTTTCCCCGCACAAGTTTCCAGTTGCTGTAGAAGCCGGACGCTTCCGCCGCACGGCCAATATCAGAAGCGCCGTCTCCAAGAAAGGCTGTACAGCAGATTGTATCATTCGGCGGAACATGATTTTTTGCCCAGTTCAAAACCGCTTTTAAAGCGGTAATTCTGCCATGGGTATCCGAGAACACCAGAAGTTTCTTGCTTTCCATGTTTTAGAGTTTTCCTGATTTTTTTATGCTTAAATATTTATTGATAAGCGCAGTAGAAATATACTGAGGCATAGTTTCCAAAACAAGCAAACCCGAATGTTCCCACTTCTGATACAGTCTTCGGCGGTTTGCGAGATAGGCAAAGGCTGCCGCTGTTTCCAAAACTTCTTCATCGGTTCTGTGCGGCGCGGCTCCGGGAAAAGCCAAAGCCTCGGCTTCGTTTTCGCGGAAACTGACAAGAAGAAGCAAATGCCGCCTGTTAATGCGGGGGAGAATCCATGCAAGAGATTTATCGTCTTCTTCGCGGAAATTACTGATAAGAACAATTAAACTGCGGCGGTGCAAACGGCTTAACGCGTTTTCAAGAGCCAGAAACGGAGATGAAGGAACCGGCGCGCTGTGAAGATCATACAAACTGTTCATAAGGCCCGTATAGGCGCTCATACCCTTGCGCGGCGGTACCCACAGATCATTTGCTCCAAAACTCGCCGCCGCCACAGCGTCACCGTGTTTAAGCGCTATGTATGAAAGCAGAAGCATTGCTTCCAAAGCGCTGTCAAATTGATGATCCGGCAGGCGGTAACCTGAGTCAATAATAAAAAGAATTTGCTGATCCTGCTCTTCCTGATAATCCCTGACAATAAGGTTGAGTCTGCCCTGCCGGTAGTTGCGGCATGTTGCGCGCCAGTCTATCAGGCGGATAGAATCTCCTTCCTGATAATCGCGCAGGCTTTCAAATTCCAGTCCTTGTCCCCGTTTGCGAACCTGGCGGATTTCTCCTTTTTCCGGCTTACCTTTGATTTCCGTTCCCTGCGCCATAAGTTTAAAGTTGGGATATGTGCGTCCGGAGCTTGAACAAAAGTGCGTTATACGCAGCCGCCACAAACGCAGGAGAGAGCCAAGAAGAAATTCCGTACCGGAGAATCTCCACGGCCCTCTTTCTTCCGGTATGAGGCTGTATTCATAAACAAGAGTATCGTTATTTTTCAGATTTTTTATATTCAGCGCTGCCGGAAAAATTCCGGCGTTTACAGCGCTCATTGTGGCGGGATAAAGATCATAAAGCCTGACGGAAGAAGGGAACAAAGGCTGCCCGGCACGAG
>JAIRUY010000072.1 GCA_031254175.1 Treponema sp. | reverse complement strand
CCAATTCTTTGCCTACCACGCCGGAACCTGTAACTTTCTGCGGAAGGCATACAATAACTGTCGTGCCTTTGCCCTGTTCGCTCTCTACGGCAATTGTACCTTTCATCATCTGCAATAATGTGCGCGTGATGCTCATACCCAAACCTGTCCCTTCTGTGGTCCGGTTGACTTCAATATTAAATCTGGAATATTCGTCGAACAGTCTGCTTACCTGTTCTTCATTCATACCCTGACCTGTATCGCTGATTTTAAAAACCAGCGTTACACAGGAGTCCTCTGCGGTCTTATCGGCTGCAATGTCAATTGACAGCTTTACTGTTCCCTTTTCCGTATATTTAAACGAGTTAGAAAGCAGATTGGTTAAAATTTGCTTAATACGAAGCTCGTCTCCAATCAGGTTTGACGGTATATTTTCATCAATGGAAATCTTAAACTCAATCGGTTTGCTGCCGATGCGCATCATATTAAGAGTTACGGTATCGTTGATCAGGCTCGTGATTTTGTATTCAGAAGGCGCCAGTTCAAGTTTTCCGGCATCTATCTTAGATAAATCCAAAATGTCGTTAATAATGCCGAGCAATAAATCACCGGAATTGTAAATTTTATTTAAACTGTCCAATGTGTCAACACCAAGCATTTCATTCCGCATCAGGATTTCGGTAATACCCAGTATCACATTCATCGGCGTCCTCATTTCGTGACTCATGTTGGCAAGGAACGCGGATTTTGCCACATTTGCGTTCTGGGCTTCTTTCAGCGCGATTTCAAGCCGAGCGGCGGTGTCGCGGATATTATTCGTCATCTCGTTCCTCAAAAACGCGCTTGCTATCAACAAACCTCCGGAACGAAGGATATCTATTTCGTCTGCTGAAAATGTACGCTCTTCCCGGCAGTCGTCAAGGCTGAAAAAGCCCCAAAACTTATCCTGTAAAAACAACGGAATATTAACAATGGACTTTATACCAAACGGAGCCAATAAATCCTGACTATCCTGAGACAGTTTACGGAGAGGACCGTTTATACATTCATTGCGGTAAAATTTCTTTTCCCATTCCGGCTTGGAACTTAAGGGGAAATGTAATCCAATCGGAACAGGCGTTTTCTGCCTGCCAAATTCACTGAGCCATTCGCATTTGTGAACAAACTGAAGTTTATTATCTATCATTTCATTTTTCCAGATTTGAACGCGGTCAGCATTTACGGCTTTTCCCAGAAGTTCCATGCCTTCAATAATCGAAGGCAGAAGATTTTCTTCATCTTTTGTCGCAAGCAGCGCAACCGCTGTGCTGTTAACCATATTAAGCAATTCGTCCCGCTGCTCAATCTCATTCATCATTTGCTTATGTTTTCGTAAATCTTTTACAAATCCCAAAACATTATATTCTCCCTTGTGCTGTACGCGTACAAGAGTTACTTCGCTTGGTATCAGTTCACCGTCAGATTTTTTATAAACCCACTCAAAACGATGATAACCTTTGGTATATGCTTTTGTGAGATTTCCATACACCTTCTCTTTTGAAAGGCTTCCGTCAGGCTGACATTCGGGAATAAAGTTGAAAAACTTATCCACATATTCCTGTTTGTTTTTCACGCCAAACAGCCTAACCGTTTCTTCGCTGCAGGTTATGATGTTAAAGTTTTTATCCCAATAATCTATGCTCAAGGGCGTTGCATTGAGCATGACCTGTGTCCGCTCGTCTGTCTCGCGTTTTTTTTCAATTTCCGATAACGTCACGCTTTTCTGGCGGCTTTCTTCATGTACCTTTTTGCTTGCCCTTTCAAGGCTCAAAAAAATAAAAATTAATACTCCCGCCATTAATATCCCCATGATGCTTAACATAAGCATCATATTGGTTACTCTTTGGTAATATTCATTTACCGGAGTAAGAAAACACAATATCCAGCCGTTATCAAGTTCCATGCCGTACAATTCCATTAAAAAACCGGCGTTGTTTCTTGATACACCTTGATATACTACCCCTGAGTTCATCACAACCGCTTCTGCGACTTCCAGCATGGAACTGTGTATATCTCTTACGTTTTTGCCGATAAAGTCCGGATTAGGGTGAGTGATTATATCGAACTTCTCTGTTTCCAGATATCCGTAACTGTTTTCGGTAATTCTCATGTCGTCGACATATTTTTTTATTCGATCTGTCGGCATATTCATACAAAGCACACCCAGAGGATTTCCTTCTTCATCAAAAAGGCGGCGGACATAAGTAACAATATATGCATTTGAACTAAAGCCGTAATACAACGGCGTTATCGCGAGTTTATCACCTGCCTCAACAGCAGTCACATACCAGGGACGGTCTGTCGGATCATAATTTTCATCGCCTGCCCAGCCTTCAGTATCAAAAAATACACCGTCGAAGATTTCAAAATAACCAAAAATACTGTAAAAGGTAAAACCATCCGGTTTTGTTTTCATGGCACGGCTGAGACTCCGCAGCGTGTCCAGAACTTCCTCAAAGCTGTCATCACGCAAAATCATCTCTCTGATAACATCAGAAATTGCTATCAATGTGGTTTGAGGCTCGATAAATTCAGCCTTTATATTAAACCCGGTCTGGGTAAGCATCTCCGTTGCTTCTCTTTGCAGCTGGTTTCTGAGCATAGAATTTACATAAATAGAAACTGACACAATCATAACGGCAAAAGCCAGGATAACAAACAGCACTCTGGCAAACAATGAAGTCAATTTTTGCGTTAAAAAATTAATTATTGTCATGAAAAACTGCCTTCCTTAACATGCGCTGTTTTATCTTATATACCTTTTATACCTTTAATTTTACTACAATAATTGATAAAAAGATAATAAAATACACAGCCGCAGAGGGGGCGGAGATACGGACTGTGTCCTAAACCCTCGCCACGAATAAAAACTGAGCCTAAACAACTGGCTTTTTTTCAGTATCAAGCCAACCTTTTGCGTCTTTCACAAGAGTTTCTATATCTTTGATAAAATCGCTGTTTTCGGCAAATATCACAGACAGTTCCCCTTCTCTTGCGGCATTTTCAAGTTTTTTTGCTTTTCTGCTTACTTCATCAGCGCCTAAAGTTGCGCTTGCGTTCTTTAAACCATGTACTGTATAGAAGTAATCCTGCAGGTTTTCCTGCGTTACAAGACGTATCTTGTCCAATTTTGCGGGAGTTTCGGACACAAAAGATTCTACTACAGTAATTAGTGTTTCCATATCTCCGCCATACATGGCAAGTCCTGTTTCCATGTTCATTTGATTGGTTTTGTTTGTTGACATTTCAGTTTCCTCCATAAACTTGCAAAATAAATGTCCTCTTACTTCGCAAAGGCACGGATCCATTTATTAATAATTGGCTCCACATTTAAAACAGTTAAAGGTTTTGATAAAAAGCCATTAAAGCCTTTCTCTAAAAACATTTTTTCATCCTCTTTTGAAAGATCGGATGTCATGGAAATAATAGGTATTGTCCGGGCGTATTCTGAATCTATGCAGCGAATCAATTGTGCCGCCTCTATGCCGTCCATCTCCGGCATCAGACGATCCATGAAAATACAACTGTAAACGGGTTCTCCGCACTTAATGATGTCAACAGCCTCCTGCCCGCTTGTTACGCAGTCTGTCTGTATATTATATTTTCGAAGTATTCCGGCGGCGGCATTTTGAATAGTTACAAAATCATCAACTACCAATACTCTTGCGCTGCATGAATCAATGTGCTGCCCATTATTCATAATTTTATCCGCGGCGGCTGAAACTGTCTCAAAATCTCCTGCCAGCAAATATTCGGACATTGCGTTCAGTTGTTCCCTGAGCTTCAGAGGCCAGTTCTTTTTCTTTAATCTGATTAGTATGCTTCTGGCAGTTTTTTGATCAAAAGAGTTACAAGCATCCTTTATTAAAATTAAGTTTTCTTTTATAAACGCCATGTTTTTATCAATCATTATTTCAGTGTCTTTACTGTCTTTCGGTTTAAGTTTTTCCATTACCGTCCTCAGTCCTTTAATCAGGATATGAGTTTCCGCAAAAACTTTTGTTATGTTTTTTTCACGTCCGGCTTTTTCCAGCTCGGCCGCACTGACAGAAAGTTTGTTTTCTTTTATGGTTCTTAACGCGCTCTTAACTCCATGAACATTGACTGTATATATCTTTAAATCATCGTCACTGACAGGCTCGCCCTTCACGAGTATGGTTTCAAGTACAGCAATTACCCTCGCTGTATCCCGTACAAAAATTCCCGCAAATTCTTCCGTGACAGCCGTAGTACCGGCTTTTCTCTCTGCAATGCTCGTTCCAGCCATAAGTCAATTATAACACAAAAGACAATCCTTTTCTGTTTAATAGGGTATTCATAAACCGTAAAAAATACTATATTTTAACAATGAAAAATAAAAATTTAATTATTTTAACGATTTTGCTTGCGTGTTGTACCTTTTTGGGATGCGGCAAAAACAGCTCCGGTTCTTCTGCGGGAGAAGAAAATTTTGACAAAGATGCGTCTTATGCTCTTGGAATGAGTATTGGCATGAGTCTAAAAGAAAGCCTGGAAATGGACAGCATCTTCCCTAACTATAATGAATTTTTAAAAGGTTTAACTGACGGCATATATGATAAAGCGCGGTTTGACTCCATCGAAGCAATGGCAATAATTGAAACAGCTTTTAGCGCCTTAACAGAAAAACAAAATGCGCAAGCCAAACAAAATGAAACTGCTTTTCTGGCGGAAAACTCAAGAAAACCGGGAGTTATGATAACATCCAGCGGCTTACAATACGAAGTCATCACGGAAACAGGCAGGCGAAAACCCTTAATGACCGATACGGTATTGGTACATTACGAAGGCTCATTGATTGACGGCACAACCTTTGATTCTTCCTATTACGGAGAACCTGTCGAACTGCCGCTTGACGCAGTTGTTCCCGGCTGGTCCGAAGGATTACTGTTAATGGGCGCCGGCAGCAAATACATACTTTACATTCCTTCGGATCAGGGTTATGGACCCAGCGGCATGACCAATCCGTTTACGGGAAGCGTAATTATTCCTCCGCACGCAACTCTGATTTTTACCGTTGAACTTCTGGAAATACTTTAGTAAGAAAAAAGAATGAAAAAACATTTTATTTTAATTTGTTTGTTTTTATCGGTACTGACACTGCACGCAAAAGCCATTCAGGAAGATTTACGGGAAGCCGATGAAAAAGCCCGCGTAAGTTATGCCTTTGGTATGTATTACGGTTCTAATCTGAGCACAATGCCTTTGGAATTCGATTACAATGCTTTTGCCGAAGGGTTTAAGGTGATGATGGAAGACCTCGAACCCCAGTTAAGCGAGCAGGAAGCTATAGAAATTATTGAAACTGCCCTGAATAACGCAAGAGAAAAAACAGCCGCGGAAAGCAGACAGCGCGAAGCAGAATTTCTGACAATAAATTCCCGGCGGCCGGAAGTACATGTAACACCCAGCGGTCTCCAGTATGAAATCCTGATTGAAGCAGAAGGCGAAAAACCAGCTTCCGATTCGATCGTCCATGTTCATTATGTCGGCGCTTTAACAGACGGCAGCCTGTTTGACAGATCTGCCGAAAATGAAGGCGCTTACATTCCTTTGCAAATGGTAATCCCGGGCTGGAGCGAAGGGTTAACACTGATGGGCATAGGCAGCACATACCGTTTCTATATACCGTCAAACCTTGCTTATGGCAGGGACGGCATACAAAACGTTATTCCGCAATACGCGACATTGGTCTTTACGGTAGATCTGCTCGACATTTTAAGTTTTGATGATTCCGGATATGATTTTGAGCAGGACTTTTAGCCTAGTTCGTATTTTGCCAGCCTTTTTCGGCTTCTTCAATTGCCGCAATAATTTCCGCTTTTGGCGCGCGTGAAGAAATCAGATTATAAAATTTTTCCTGCATGCAAAGGAAATTGATTTTTGTCAGCGCGTGAAGATGCTGTTTCGGCGATTCTGAAACAATCAGAAAAACGGTATGAGCTTTGCTGTTGTCCGGAGTTTCCCAATCCGGAGGATCAAGCGGAAATGCAATCGTCACAAAAGGTTCTTCATTTTCTTCAAGCATTGGGGTACGCGGATGAGGAAGGGCTATGCCGTTTTCAATGCCTGTAGAAATCAGAGCTTCCCTTTCCATTATTGCCTGTAAAAGCACATCGTTTTTACGAGGCGGCAATTTGTCCTTTAATTTTTCAATTATGTTTGCAATTATTTCCTGCCGGCTGCCGCCTGAAATCTGATAATAAATACCGCCTCGTGTCACAAGCTGCGCAAGACTTGTCTGGCAATTTGTTGATTTGTTCATTTTAACCTCACTCATCCAAAAAAACAGCACGCAAATTACGGTTTGCTTTATCCAAATCAAAACTGCCTGTGAAATTCACTCCCAGTTCTTTTTGTGCGGAATTTTTTTCCGTAATGCCGCCTGCCTCAAGATAAAAAAGCAATTTTCTGAAATGACGCGGCCCATCAACCTGTTCGGGAGGCGCAGCGCCTTCGCCGGCAATAAAACGCTTTTTATCATCTCTTGCCGGCTGATACGAAGACATGATAATAATTTTTACATTCCATTTTGAACCATATTCATAAGCAAGCTCTCTTTTTCCCCGAAAATCTATATCACTTAACTTCATTTTATCATGCAGATATTCCTTTACGCTGTCCGGCGTTTCAAAATAAAAACGGAAACGCAGAGTATCTTTCCAGTCCATGCCCGCCTGAATCAGCTTGTGCAATTCCTCAATTGTACATTCATGAGAAACAATCGCTCTCCGCCAGACGTCAAGCCCGGAAATACTGATTTGTATCATTCTCCATAACTGACCTGAGTCTTTGCCCCCGTGAATCACCGTAAGGTTGCTCCTTCTGAAACTATCCATAGCGCTGTTAATCAGTTCTTTAATTTCGGAGTAGGTATCGATCATGCTGTCCAGAGAATTATCAATGGCGGTAATTTCCGCTTCAGAAGGAGAATCGTCAAAAGCAAGATCTTCAAGAAGGGCGGCAGCATGTCCCTGTATTTGAGAAAGCAAAATGAAAGTATGTCTTGGCAGCCATGCATGTTCAATTTCTCCTTTTTGCAGCCTTGCGGAAAGTTCAATAACAGCAGTGTGCAATTCCGCAACTCTCTGCCTTAGCGGACCTGTTCCCTGATCCAGAAAAAGTGAATACCCTTTGGAAAAATCCTCCATTGCGTCGGCAATATATTCCTCAACAATATCCCATTGCGCTTCATCTATTTGTACAGCCGGCGGAATAAGGCGGTTAATTACCTGATCTATATCTTTTTCATTTCGAAAAAACGCATCTTTAATATATGAAAGAACAACAAATTCCGATATGGGAATATTTTTCTTGAATAATAAATCCTCAATAAATGTTTTGTCAGGCGGAGCAGAATAATTCTGAATACCTTTGCTGTCGGGAATATCCTTCCCGGCAAACCAAAAACGTGTTTCAATTCCAAAAGCCACAGCCTCAATTCGATTGGTTTTTTCAAAAAGAAATTCTTCCAGTGAATAAGCGGGGACATTCCTCATTCGTTTTCCGCCGAACCAATACGCAAAGGCAATTTGCTCTTCCGTACTTGCCCCGGGCCCAAGCAGGGCAAAACTGTCTTCAAAACCGTTTTCGGCAGCTTCCATCCATACATCCAAATCAGCACGGGACCAGTCGTCTTTTCCGGCCTTTTCAAGTTCAAAAAGGCACTCTTTCCAATTCGATGCACGAACAATAAAACGATCTCCCGGCACGAAAGAACATTCCCGGTATATAACGCGCATATCAAGAGTATGTATTGAAACTTCGGGCGGATCTTCGTAAGGATCGGCATTAAACGCTTCTTCGTTTTTATTGTTATCCCTTGCTATATATTGAGGAGCGAATTCTTCACCGTAAATGCAATAGTAGGGGTACAGATCCTCTGGCGGCGCTTCGGTTGTAGTCGCAGGAACCTGACTGCCTTTCCAAAAAAATTGATATCGGTGCGGCATGACCAGCGGATTGGCAAAGGGAACACATCGGTGACCCGGAATAAGAATACCATTCAGCAATTCAAGTCTTGAAGGAGTTATTGCAAACACAGCCGGTTCAAAACATCCCCTGCGGGAAACCCACCTTAGGTTATCCTGCTTAAAGGCAATTTTCCGCATTTCAAGATACGCGCCAATTTCCTGAACCAGTTTTTTATCACGTTTTTGTCCCGAACCCACGCCA
This sequence comes from Treponema sp., assembly GCA_031254175.1. Classification (GTDB taxonomy): domain Bacteria; phylum Spirochaetota; class Spirochaetia; order Treponematales; family Breznakiellaceae; genus WQXQ01. The sequence goes on along the minus strand of JAIRUY010000072.1, from coordinate 328 downwards.
AGCCAGCCGGATTTGGAGCGTTCCTGCGAAGATTCTCCTCCGTAATCCTGAACATAATTGGTAACATCATCCATTGTAAACGGCTCAGTCGTGTTTTCGAGAAATTCATACAGTGCTTCTTCTTGCTCTAAATCCATTGACTGTATGATAAATGAGCAAGGATTAAGGGGCAAGTAGTAATTAAATAACTGTATCATTCTGACCTGTTATATATCAATATTTTTACTTTTGTGTCATTTTGTTCCAAAAAATATTTTAAAAACTTCACACAGGGACACAAACCCCGGAACAACTAAAACTTTACTTTTATAATACCTCACGCGAAGCC
>JAIRUY010000253.1 GCA_031254175.1 Treponema sp. | reverse complement strand
CGGCCTTATATCGGCGATTGAAACAGGTACGAACAGAAAGAGAACTAATAAAAAACAGCTTGACGCACTGGAAGAACTAACAAATAAACTGGAACGTTATCAGCAAACAGTTGACGAATTATCGGGGCATTTCACCAGAATATCCGGTTTTAATGTACAAAATCCAAGTGTCGCAGAGGAAGTATTAGGCACCTTGTCACAGCTAAATACGGATTTATACCGCTTATGGGAAGAATCATTTGCCAATCTTGATTATCAAATTCAGCGCAATAATATCGTCTCACGATGGTCCCTGGTTGTTTATTTATTTATAGTTTTTATATCACTAGGACTTGCGGTCGGTTTCGTTATTTTCATTACCCGTGACATAAACCGTTCCGTTAAAAGCCTAAAAACTCTATTCAAAGGCCTTAATGAAAATGATTTAACATTGTCATTACCAATAAATTCAGAAGACGAATTCGGCGATCTTATGACCGCTTTCAACGTGTTCCTGGATATACTTCGTTCGACATTCGGAAGTTTCAAGCAGAGCGCGCAGCTTGTTTCCAGTTCTGTCTTTGATCTCTCTTCATCATCAAAGGAAATTACCACCACAGCCAATGAGCAGTCTACCAGCGTATCCGAAATTGTCAGCACAATGGAAAGCAGCAAAAATTTATCCGAACAGATTGCCATTAAGACTACCGAAGTTGCCCAACTCGCAAATGAAACCCAGGAACTGAGCAGCAAAGGCGCGGAACTCAGAGAAGCAAATCAGGGCATGATGGAAGATATACGTAAACAAAACCAGAAAATTATCAGCGAAATACGCAATCTTTCGGATATGATTATCAGAATCAGCGAGGCTATCAGAATTATCGACGGCATAGCGGATCAGACAAAGCTCATCGCGTTTAACGCTTCACTTGAAGCCTCGTCATCCGGCGAGGCAGGCGCCAGGTTCTCGGTAGTTGCGTCGGAAATCAGGCGTTTTGCCGATAACGTTGTCGATTCAACAAATGAAATCAAGCAGAAAATAGAAGAAGTTCAGGGCGCATCACAAACCCTCATCAGCGAAGCCAATAACGGTTCCAAACAAAGAGAAATCGGATACGAAAGGATGAGCGAGCAAAAAACAGTGTTTGAGCATATTGTTGACAAATCACAAAATGTCGCTACCCGCTCCCAGCAAATTTCAAATCTCAGCAAACAGCAGGAACTGGCTTCGACACAGATTTTCAGTGCCTTAAAGGAAATATCCGCCGGTGTTAAGCAATTTGTGATAGCGACATCTTCCACTTCAAAAATTGCCGACAATCTGAACGGTATGTCAGAAGAGTTAAAGGGAAAAGTGGAAAAGTACCGCACAGAGACATAAGGAGTACGGCCATGCCTGGATCAATTCTTTTTTTTATTTTTGGGCTTGTAATTATGGGAGCGGTTACGCTTCCGTTATTGCGCTCTTGCAGAAAACGTATCCGTATACTGGAAAACACAGCGGCGGAATCCGCGAAAGGCATATCCTTTTTCAGGGATAAAAGCGTCAGGCTTGCCAAAGCAGTAAAAGAATCCGCCGGAACAATTTCCCTTCCAGGCAGGGACAATGGTATTTCCGGCAAAAGCCACAGTCTGGAAAAAATTGAAAACATTATTGACGAAAATACCCGTGTCTCAGCAGAAATTGTGGAAAAAACAAACAGCGTAGCAGCCATTGCTTCCAAAATGGAAGAAGATGTGCTTAGCGGATTTTCGGTACTGGAAAAAAATGTTAAAAAAATGGAAGATATAAAAGAAAAAAATACCGGGACCATAAACGGTATTATATCATTAAGCAACAAGGTTAATAAAATACGCGATATTGTCAGGATTATCAATACAATAACCGATCAGACGAAAGTAATTGCGTTTAACGCCGCGCTTGAAGCGGCAAGCACCGGTGAAGCCGGAAAGCGTTTTTCCGTTGTTGCCGGAGAAGTAAACAGGCTGGCGGATAACATCGCGTTGCTTACCCGTCAAATCCGGGAACAGGTTGAGGAAATTATGAGTTCCTCATCTTCGCTTATAATTTACAGCGAAGAAGGTTCAGACAGAATTGCGGAAGGCCATAAACTGATAAAGGATTTGGAAGACATCTTTATGGAGATCAGGGCCGGCGCTGAAATAACATCCAATCAGGCGCAAACCATTACAGTTTCCACACAGCAGCAGTTAAAATCCAGCAAACAACTTTATTCCGACATAGCGGAAATTTCCCAGCAGGTAAAGAACCTTGTCGGCGCCTCGGAATCTGCTGCCCTGACTGCCGGAACATTGACGGAACAGGCTGATGAACTTGAGCGATTTCTGACATTGGAAAACGTAACCGGACAGGGTAAACATGGGGATTGATAAATCAAAATATACCGCGGCATTTATTGATGAGGGACTTGAGAATATCTCTGCGGTAGAGACCCTTCTTCTGGAAATAAGAGAAGGAAATTCTGTTAAGGATGATCTTGTAACCCTTATGCGGGCGCTGCATACCTTAAAGGGTTCGGCGCGGATGCTGGATTTTAAGGATATTGAAAGCCTTTCACACTCCATGGAGACAGTATTTTCCGCGTTAAGCGAAGAAAGAATATATCTTAATGATAACGCGGTTCGGCTTCTTCTTGCGGGACTTGAAGAATTAAAAACCGGGATTGAAGAGGTCAAATCCGGCGTTAAAAGCAGTATACGCGCGTCAGAATTTCAAAATGAACTATTGGCCCTTGCCGCCAACGAGGATTTTGCGATACCGGGTAAAACTGAACCGGAAGGAAAACCCGGGTTTAAGCCGCCCCTGGTTAAGGGTAAAAAAACGGATTCTGCGGGAAGCGGAAACTCCAGACGGGACCAGCTTGAAGAGGTGAAATCGGAAAGCATAAGAATATCACTTAACAGGATAGATGAAATTATTCACAGCATGGCAACGCTGCAGTCACTGGAAATTACAGCCAGAAATATTGCGCGCGACACAGAAACTATAAATGCGTCATCACGGCATCTTTCCAGACTTGTTAAAAATGATCAGTTTTGGAATTCCCCCATGCTTCAGGAATTCCGCGCTATGGAACTAATGATAAGCAAACTCGGATCGCTCGTAAAAAATTATACTCTGGATGTTGGCAATCATATACGAAGCGCATACGACAGTGTTATTTCACTGAGGATGCTGCCGCTTTCCACGGCTCTTGACGCGTATCCACGCTATGTTTTTACAATGGCATCCGAACTGGGCAAGAAAGTACAGGTCAAAATTGATGGGTCTGAAAACGAAATTGACAAAAACCTGATTGAATCCCTGTCCGAAGTATTTATTCACATGATAAGGAACTCCATAGATCATGGCATAGAAACTCCGGAAGACCGGCGTGCCGCCGGAAAAAGCGAAACCGGCCTTTTGACAATCCGCTGCGTACGTGAATTCGGAAGCATGAAGGTTACAATTACAGACGACGGTAA
>JAIRUY010000238.1 GCA_031254175.1 Treponema sp. | reverse complement strand
AAAAAATCGGCAATGACCTGCAGAAAAAGGTAAGTAAAAAAGTTCAGATTAAAATCAAGGAAGTGAGAAACGCAGATAACAATGCGCAAATTATTGCGCAGAATATTGCGCGCCAGCTCTTGGCCCGGTCTTCTTTCAGACGGACAATGAAGCAGGCAATTTCAAATGCAATAAAGAAAGGCAATGCTCAGGGAGTAAAGGTAAGGCTTTCAGGACGACTCGGAGGAGCGGAAATGTCCCGCACCGAAGAAGCCAAGGAAGGACGCATTCCTCTTCATACTTTAAGAGCAGATATAGATTATGGTTTTGCCGAAGCCCATACGCCGTTTGGTTCAATCGGAGTAAAGGTTTGGGTTTACAACGGCATGAAATACGGCAAAGAACAGAAAGAAGACGCAGGCGCTCTTGTCCGCAAACGGCGGGAACGGGCTCCTGTCAGGAGTTAGAATGAAATTACATTTCATTTTCGATTTAAAGGTGCGGTTTGTACAACCGCATCATATTGAGGTTAGAATATGTTAAGCCCGAAACGTGTAAAACGCCGCAAGGTACAAAGAGGCAATATGCCGGGAAATGCCACTAGGTGCAACAGTGTCGCGTTTGGTGATTACGCCTTGGTTGCATTAGACAGGATGTGGATTACAAACCGGCAGTTGGAAGCAGCCCGCGTTGCGATAAACCGTCATGTGAAACGCGGCGGCAAGATGTGGATACGAATTTTTCCGGATAAACCTTTTTCCAAGAAACCGGCTGAAACCAGAATGGGCAAGGGAAAAGGCGGGCCGGAATATTGGGTAGCGGTTGTAAAACCGGGAACAGTAATGTTTGAGCTTGGCGGCGGCATTAACCGTGCTCTCGCAGAAGAAGCAATGGCTCTTGCCGGGTCAAAACTTCCGATTAAAACAAAGTTTGTTGCTCGTTCGGATATGGAACTTGGGGCTTAGGAGACATAATGAAAAATTCATTCAAAAACTTGTCTTATCAAGAGTTGAAAGCCAAGAGGGACGAGCTGAAAAAGAAATATATGGAATTCCGTTTTAAGATTGTTATTGGTCATGTAGACAATCCTCTTCAGAAACGTACGATGCGGAGGCAAATAGCCCGGCTGAACACATTAATAGGCGCTCATGAGAGGTCTGCGGACGGCGGTGCAAAAAAATTAAATTCCGTGGCGGGGGCTAAATAATGACAGAACAGGTTAAGAGCAGAAAAAAGGAATTTATTGGTTTGGTAAAGAGCAATAAGATGGAGAAGACCATTGTTGTAAGCATTGAAACTCTTGCTTTGCATCCTCTTTACAAGAAATATGTCAAACAATCAAAGAAAGTCAAGGCTCATGATGAAAAGAATGAGGCTAAGATCGGCGATCGTGTCCGTGTAATAGAATGCAGGCCAATCAGCAAAGAAAAAAGCTGGAAGCTTGCCGAAATTGTTGAGCGCGCCAGATAAGGGGAGAGAAAGAAAATGATTCAAGTTGAAAGCTTCCTGAATGTGGCGGATAATTCAGGTGCCAAATTAGCACAGTGTATAAAGGTTCTGGGCGGTACCCGCAGAAGGTATGCCAGTATCGGTGATATTGTTGTGGTGGCGGTAAAGGAAGCATTGCCTACATCAACCATTAAGAAAGGCTCTGTGGAAAAAGCGGTTGTAGTGCGTATTCACAAGGAATACCGCCGCCCTGACGGGACATATATCAGATTTGATGATAATGCCTGTGTAATTATTGACGCTGCGTTAAACCCGAAAGGAAAACGTATCTTCGGTCCTGTTGCAAGGGAATTAAGGGAAAGAAGCGAATTTATGAAAATCGTTTCCCTTGCCCCGGAGGTATTATGAAATCTTTTTAGATTTCATAAAGGAGTAAATGATGGAAACAGCAGTACATAAATTCAAACTAAAAAAAGAAGATACAGTCGAGGTTATTGCCGGTAAAGACAAAGGCAAACGCGGCAGGATATTAAAAATTCTTCGCGGTAAAGATCGTATTCTTGTTGAAGGCATAAATATGGTCAAGAAAGCGCAGAAAAAAAGAAAACAGCAGGATCGCGGCGGTATTGTCGAACTAGAAGCCGCGCTTCATTCTTCTAATATCATGATCGTGTGTAAAAAATGCGGACCGACAAGAATAGGATACAAAATTGACGGAGCCAAAAAGACAAGAGTATGCAGAAAATGCGGAGAGGCGTTGTAATGACAAAAAATAATGTGCCCCGTCTTAAAAAGATTTATAAGGAGCAGATTGCGCCTGAACTTTTTAAGGAATTTAATTACAAATCCAATATGCAAATCCCCAAGCTGGAAAAGATTGTGGTGAGCATGGGTGTAGGTGAAGCTTTGCAGAATAAAAAGCTTCTTGACGCAGCCATTGATACATTAACTCAAATTACAGGGCAGAAGGCTGTTAAGACAAAAGCAAAAAAGAGCATTGCGAATTTCAAGATCAGGGCTGGTCAGGAAATTGGCGCGAAGGTAACGTTACGTGGAATTATTATGTACGAGTTTTTCGACAGGCTTGTTAATGTTGCGCTTCCCCGTGTCAAGGATTTTCATGGCATAAACCAGAATGCGTTTGACGGTCATGGAAATTATTCACTTGGTATTCAGGAACAGATTATTTTTCCGGAAATTGACTTTGATAAAATTGAAAAAGTAGCCGGATTAAACATCGTTATCGTTACAACGGCAAAGACAGACGCGGAAGCAAAGGCCTTCCTCTCGAAATTCGGAATGCCTTTCAGGAAATAGGAGGTACAATGGCACGTAAAGCAATGATAAACAAGGCGCTTAAAACGCCAAAATATAAAACGCGGAAAGTAAACCGCTGCAGGATCTGCGGAAGGCCCAGGGCTTTTTTGCGGAAGTTTGAAATGTGCCGTCTTTGCTTTAGAAAGCTGGCAAGCGAAGGGCTTATTCCCGGCGTAACAAAATCTAGCTGGTAGGAGAATTGGATGAGCGTATCAGATCCCATTGCAGACATGCTGACAAAGATTCGGAATGCCGGCATGGCAAAACATGAAAAAGTTGATATTCCCACCTCTAGGCTTAAGCTTGAGATAGTCAAAATATTGAAAACAGAAGGGTATATCAAAAATTTTAAAAAGGCAAATCAGGAAGGTTCAAATGTAATCCGGGTTTTCCTTAAGTATGATGATAATACTGTCCCGATTATTCACGGAATAGAAAAAGTGTCAAAGCCGGGACGCCGTGTATACATGGGCTATAAAAGTATGCCAAGGGTATTAAACGGCTACGGAACCTTGATCGTTTCAACGTCTCAGGGTGTGACAACAGGTAAAAAAGCAGCAGAAAAAAAAGTCGGCGGCGAAATTATTTGCACCGTTTGGTAAGGATAGAGGTTAAAATATGTCCAGAATTGGAAAAACGCCTGTTAAGGTTTCCAGCGGAGTAAAAGTAACTTTTCAGAATGGAGAGATACTTGTTGAAGGTCCAAAGGGAAAACTTACACAGAAGTACAGCCCCGTGATTTCCTTTGAAGAAAAGGACGGGGAGATAATTATTAAACGCACAAGTGAAGAAAAACAGGCAAAGGCATTTCACGGACTTTACCGTAAACTCCTTAGCAACATGGTAACAGGGGTTTCAACCGGGTTTAGCAAGTCCCTTATTGTTACAGGAGTAGGCTTTAAAGCCGAGGTGCATGGTAAACTTCTTTCCATGAGCCTTGGATATTCAAACGAAATTTTTGTCGCTATTCCGGAAGGACTTTCCGTTACTGTCGATCAGGGCGGAAAGCTGACCATCAGCGGAATTGATAAACAGCGCGTAGGGGAGTTTGCCGCCCAAGTGCGCAAGTTAAGAGTACCTGAACCTTATAAGGGCAAGGGTATCCGTTATGAAGATGAAAAGATCATACGGAAAGTCGGTAAATCAGGCGTAAAGTAGGATAAGAATATGTTGCAAAAAATGCTGGAAAAAGACAGAAAACGGCTGAGAAGAAAAATACACATTCGCAAGAGAATCTGCGGAACTGCGGAACGTCCGAGGATGACTGTTACAAAAAGCAACCGCCGTATCTCAGTTCAGATAATTGACGATATAAAGGGGCATACACTTGTTTCAGCTTCAACTCTGGAAAAGGATTTACGGAATATTAAGGCAACTGTCGCCGGAGCTGGGCAGTTAGGTGAAATAGTCGGCAAGCGGCTGTTGGACAAAAACGTAAAGACTGTGGTCTTTGATCGTAATGGATATTTGTATCACGGAATTGTTAAAGCTTTGGCTGACGGAAGCCGGAAAGCAGGAATAGTGTTCTAGGGGGCATAATGGCGGGCAAGGAAGATATGGATAAAAACAATGAAGTCATCGGTAAAAACGATGATAATGTCAGCAATGAAGAAAGTGTTCTCGAAACAGGCGGCGCTGTTGAAGCAGCAGCAAGCGCTCGTACCGAAACCAGAGGCGGGAAAGGCGAAGGCCGCCGCGGAAGGGATCGCGGACGAGACCGTGAATTTGTTGAAAAAGAATTCGTTGAAAAACTTGTAAAACTCAACCGTACAGCGAAAGTTGTAAAAGGCGGGCGGCGTTTCTCTTTCTCTGCCCTTACTGTTATTGGCGACAAAAAAGGAAAAGTCGGCTATGGTTTCGGGAAAGCAAATGATGTTTCTGAAGCTATCCGCAAGAGTATAGACAAGGCAAAACGCAGCATGATAAAGCTGCCAATCAAAAACGGAACCATCCCTCATGAAGTGACAGGGCTTTTTAAATCATCGCATGTTCTGTTAAAACCGGCCCGTTCGGGAACCGGTATCATAGCCGGAGGTCCTGTACGCGCGATTATGGAAGCCGGCGGAGTTACCGATGTGCTTTCAAAGTCCATCGGGTCGTCCAGCCAGTACAATGTGGTCAAAGCGACTTTTGATTGTATAAGTAAAATGATGGATGCCAAAACAATATCAAGAAACAGGGGCAAATCTCTGAATGAGTTGTGGGGATAAGAGGTTAGTATGGCAAAGATAAAAATCAGCCTAGTGCGAAGCACAATCGGCTCTCTGCCCAGACAGCGCGCTACGGTACGTTCACTGGGTTTGCGAAAAATCGGCTCAAGCACCGTACAGGAAAAAAGCCCTGCAATCATGGGAATGGTTAAAGCAGTTTCTCATTTAGTTTCAGTAGAGGATGTTAAATAATGGCGCACGATTTTAACTTGCGCGCTCCTGCAGGCGCGAACAGAAAGAAAAAAGTACTCGGGCGCGGTCAGGGTTCCGGAAGGGGAACAACTGCCGGCAAAGGACATAAAGGACAGCAAGCGCGTTCAGGCGGCGGAACGCCTTATGTTGGTTTTGAAGGCGGACAGATGCCTTTGTACAGGCGGCTTGCGCAAAGAGGGTTTTCCAATTATCCATTTAAAAAAGAATGGCAAATAGTCAATCTTGGAGAAATTGAAAAACGTTACGCCGCGGGTGAAACAGTTGACCTTGCTTCTCTTCGCAAGAAAAGACTGCTTAAAGGTGTTGAGCCGATAAAAATTCTTGCTGTGGGCGATCTTACAAAGAAATTAAGTTTTAAGGTTGCTGCGGTTTCTGCTTCGGCAAAAGAAAAAATTGAAAAGGCCGGCGGTGATGTTACTGTTAATCCTCCTCTTCCAAAAGCACGGCCAAAAGAAAAAAGCAAAAAAACAGGCGGGAAAAAATAAATGGCCAATCCTATAGTGGGTATTTTTAGAGTAAAGGAACTGCGGGAACGGGTGCTTTTTACCTTGGGAATGCTGGTAGTATTCAGGATCGGCGCTGTATTTCCGATACCCGGCATTAATGTGCGTGAATTATCCAGTTATTTTTCATCTCAGGCAAATTCCGGAAACGCTATTGTTGACTATCTGGACTTCTTTGCCGGCGGTGCGTTTTCAAATTTCTCGGTATTCATGCTTGGGATCATGCCCTATATTTCGATGTCTATTATCATGCAGCTTCTGCTCATTGTTTTTCCAAGACTAAAAAAGATATCTCAGGAAGACGGCGGGAATAAAAAAATTAAAAAATGGCAGCGTTACGGAACGGTAGTAGTTTGTATTGTTCAGTCATTGGCTGTTACCCAGTATGCACAGGTTATTTCCCGCAGTGTAGAAAACCTTCTATATGTAGGGTTTTTTCAGTTTACCATGATCGCCATACTTACCGTTACATCCGGAACAATGTTTCTTATGTGGATGGGCGAGCAGATTACAAAAAGGGGAATTGGCAACGGTATATCGCTTTTAATTTATGCAGGTATTGTTGCACGTCTTCCACAAGCGGTTTGGGAACTTGGTGTTATGGTGGCAAGGGGAGACCTTAACCCGGTCTTTGTAATAATTGTCCTTGTCATGTTTGTGGCGGTTATTTCACTAGTTGTAATTGAACAGCAGGGCCAGAGAAAAATTCCTGTAAATTACGCAAAGAGGGTTGTCGGCAGAAAAATGTACGGAGCTCAGAATACTTATATACCTTTTAAAATCAATCCTTCCGGGGTTATACCTGTAATCTTCGCTTCATCCATTCTTACTTTCCCTTTGCAAATCGCTCAGACTGTCGGCGGAAATTACGCATGGCTGGCGAAAGTAGCAAACGCTTTAAGCCCTAACGGATCGTTATACACAATTCTTTATGTGCTGTTTATTATTTTCTTTGCCTATTTCTATACTCAGGTAACGCTTAACCCGATTGAAATAGCGAAACAGATTCGTGAAAACGGCGGTTCAATTCCCGGAATAAGGACAGAAAGGATTGAAGAGTACCTTACAAAAATTTTGAACCGCATTGTGCTTCCGGGCGCGTTGTATCTGGCATTGATAGCGGTTATTCCAACCATCATTATTTGGATTTTTAAATTTCCGCAGTCGATTTCCTACCTGTTGGGCGGCACATCGCTTCTCATTTTAGTAGGTGTCGATCTTGATACAATGAGTCAAATTGAAGGATTGCTGAAAATGCACCACCATGAAGGTTTGGTAAAGCGCGGACGTCTGCGCGGACGGAACTTGTAAAAGTTTAGGATTTAGGAGAATATAAAGAATGAAAGTCAGAACCAGCGTGAAGCCCATTTGCGATAAATGCAAGATTATAAAACGGAATGGGATTGTTCGTATTATTTGCCAAAATCCCAAGCATAAACAAAAGCAAGGTTAGGAGTAAGATATATGGCGCGTCTTGTAGGAGTTGACCTCCCAAATAAACATGTGAATATCGCGTTGACCTACATTTTTGGTATCGGCAGGGCTAGCGCGGATGAGATTTGCCAAAAAGCAAAGATGGATCCAATGCGAATGATGAATGATTTGTCTCAGGAAGAACTCAATGAGCTGCGGCAAATTATTGAGAGTGACTACAAGGTCGAAGGCCGCCTTCGTACCGAAGTTGCGTTAAATATTAAGAGGCTGATGGATATCGGCTGTTACCGCGGTTTACGGCATCGTAAAGGCCTGCCGTTGCGGGGTCAGCGTACAAGGACAAATGCCCGTACTCGAAAGGGCAAGAAGAAGACCGTCGCCGGTAAAAAGAACTAGGCAGGGGAGGAGTGAGTGGCAGCAACTACTAAGACAACTAAGAAAAAGAAAGAGAAAAAATCAGTTTATGAAGGTAATGTCT
>JAIRUY010000258.1 GCA_031254175.1 Treponema sp. | reverse complement strand
GCTTCCGTCAATCAAGTAATGCTATTCAAAAAAATCTAAATTTTTAACCATCTTTAATTGTCATCGGCGCTACTTTTTCGTCCTTGCCTATAATTGCTTCTATTAGCGCCGGTTTGCCGGAATCAAGAATTGGCAGAGCTTTTTCAAGCGCCTCAAGAAAAGAAGGCTCATCTGCCGCACGCAAACCCTGCACTCCGTAAGCGGCGGCAAGTTTAACAAAATCAGGGCCTCTGGTTTCAAGGTCAGTTTCTGAATAATTAGAGTCAAAAGAAAAATTCTGCCATTGACGCAGCATTCCAAGAGCGCGGTTGTTAAAAATAACAATTAAAACAGGAAGTTCGTATTTTACCAGTGTCGCCATCTCCGCACAATTCATACGGAAGCTGCCGTCACCTGTAAAAAGCACAACAGGACTTGCGGGGTTTGCCAGTTTCGCTCCTGCGGCAGCGCCCAGACCGTAACCCATTGTTCCCATACCGCCTGAACTCAGAAAGCTGCGCGGTCTTTTAAACGGATAAAACTGCGCTGTCCAAATTTGATGCTGGCCTGTGTCAGTCACCACAATCGCTTTTTCTCCGAGGGCATTGGCTGTTTCCTGAATCACAAAACAAGGCTGAAGATCAGCCTTGTTTTTATTGACCTTTGGTGTCTGCGCTTTCCACTTTTCTATTTTACCATTCCATTCAAATGATGTTTTTACATCACTCGAAGTTTTTGCTGGTATTTTTTTTATCAGCCTGCCGAACACAACTTTTAAATCTCCGACAATACTGATATCAGCGGCGAAGTTCTTGTTTATTTCAGCAGGGTCAATGTCTATGTGAATAATTTTTGCATTATGCGCAAACCGCCGCACACTGTTTGTTACACGATCTGAAAAACGCGCTCCGGCAGCGATCAAAAGATCAGCTTCCTGTACAGCCTTATTTGAAGCGGCAGAACCGTGCATTCCTATTAAACCTGTATACAGCGGATGTTCACTTGGGAAAGCGCCCATACCCATCAGCGACAGGGCAACAGGAGCGTTAAGAAGTTCGGCTATTTTTACCAGTTCCGCGCCTGCACCGGAATGGATAACTCCGCCGCCTGCATACAGCATCGGACGTTTGGAATCCTTAATCAGCGCAGCTGCCTTTTCAATATCAGCTTCGGTAAATGTTTCACGGTTGGTTTTTTTCAAAAGACGAATGGCGCGGCCGTTGGCAGAAAGATAATAATCTGAATTTCCATGATATTCGCAAATGCGGGAACTTATATCTTTTGGAATATCGATGAGTACAGGTCCCGGTCTGCCGGTTTTTGCGACTACAAACGCTTCACGGATAATTTTTACCAAATCGCAGACATCTTCCACAATCCAGTTGTGTTTTACAATCGGCATTGTTATTCCGGCTATGTCAACTTCCTGAAAACTGTCCTTTCCAAGAAGCGGAGCGCTGACGTTACCGGTAATTGCCACAACGGGAATCGAATCAACAAAAGCGGTCGCTATGCCTGTAACAAGATTTGTCGCGCCGGGGCCTGATGTAGCAAGACAAACTCCGGGTTTGCCGCTTGAACGTGCATATCCGTCTGCGGCATGCGCGGCGTGCTGTTCATGGCTTACAAGAATATGCCGGATGCGGTCTTTGTACCTGTACAACTCGTCATAAATATTTAAAACAGCGCCGCCGGGATAACCAAAGATTGTATCCACTCCCTGCTCTATAAGAGATTCAATCAGAATTCGTGCGCCGGAATATTTCATATTTCTATGCCCGTTATACACCATTTTCTTTTTTTTGACTTGTGAGACAACTGCTAACGCAAACATCAGCTTCCGTGTTGTCGAACAAGTCCATCAGCACATATTCAATAGAATCCACCAGCGCCGCACGGCTTGCTTCAATTATATCAGCAGAAACTCCGACAGTGCTCCATCTGTGTTGTCCGTCTGTAGATTCGATTAAAACCCGTACCAGCGCGTCTGCCGCTTCTTTGCCGTCAATAACACGCACCTTGTAATCTTCCAGTCTTACTTTCTCAAGGCTTGGGAAGAAGCGCCTTAAAGCGCGGCGCAAAGCGCTGTCCAGAGCGCCGACAGGACCCACCCCTTCCGCGGCGGCAATTTCGTACTCGGTCCCAACCAAAACTTTTACCCATGCATGAGAACAGGCAATTTTATCGCTTGCAGGATGTTCGCTGAATACACGGTATGCTTCAATTGAGAACAAAGGTTTGTATCGTCCGAGTTCCTGCCTGATCAGTATCTCAAAACTGGCGTCAGCGCCTTCATAGGCCCAGCCTTCCGCTTCAAGTTTTTTCAGTTTTTCAGCTAACGCGGCAATTACAGGATGATCCTTGCTGACGGAAGGCTCAATTTTTTTTACCCGTTCCGCAATGGCTGACCGCCCGCCGACCTCGCTCATCAAAAAATGGCGCTCGTTTCCTACAGTATCAGGGTTTATGTGTTCAAAAGAACTTGAGTTTTTTAAAATACCGTCAACATGCATTCCGGCTTTGTGCGAAAAAGCATGCGCCCCTATATACGGCATATCATCGCTGATATTGATATTTGCGATTTCCGCCACCCTTCGCGTAAGTTCGCCGATAAAAGCAAGTTTCCCCTCCGGCAGACATTTAAAACCCAGTTTAAGTTCCAGAGAGGGAATTAGGGCAGCAAGCGTTGTGTTGCCGCATCTTTCCCCAAACCCTGCCAGAGTACCCTGAACATGCGTGCAGCCTGACTGCACAGCGGCAATGGAAATCGCAAGCGCAAGACCGGTATCGTTATGCGCATGAATGCCTATTGGCACGCCCGAAAATGTTTTTACAGCTTCCAAAACAGCGGCTGTAATGTTATTGGGAAAACTTCCGCCGTTTGTATCGCATAACACAAGCCTGTCCGCTCCGGCGGCGCTTGCGGCTTTCAGCGCGGAAACCGCATAAGAAGGATTTGCCGCCCATCCGTCAAAAAAATGTTCGGCGTCAAAAATTACAAAACGGCCTTCGGCTTTTAAAAAAGCGATTGTTTCCTCAATCATTGCAATATTTTCTTCCATTGACACCTGCAGTACTTCGCTGACATGCAAATCCCAGCTTTTTCCGAATATCGTTACTCCTTCTGTCCCCGCGTCAAGAAGGGAGCGGAGCTGGCTGTCATCTTTTGCCTTTACGCCTTTTTTTCTGGTCGCGCCGAAAGCGCATATTTTGGAATTTTTCATCCTGAGAGAAGATGCAAGACGGAAGTATTCAATATCCTTTGGATTGCTTCCCGGGCTGCCTGCTTCTATCCATGTTACGCCCAATTCATCCAGCGCTTCCGTTACGGCAATTTTATCCCGCAAAGAAAAAATGATTCCTTCGCCCTGCGCTCCGTCCCGTAATGTAGTGTCAAGTATTTCAATGTCTCTCATTTCCCTTGTTCCTCTGCGTCTTGTGGACGCGATAACTCATGCTCCATTGCGTTAATCGCCGACAGATAGGCTTTTATGGAAGATTCAATAACATCTGTTGAAACTCCGCGGCCGTTCCATCGCCGGCCGTTCATTGAAATTTTCACCATGCTTTCACCCTGAGAAGACGAGCCGCCGGTAATCGCGCCGAGCTCGTATAACTCCAGTTCCGGCTCTCTGCCGGTAATTTGGTTAATCGCCCTGAAGATCGAATCCAGAGGGCCGTCTCCCATGGAAATAAATTTTTCAAATCTTCCGTCTTTATTCTGCAGCCGTATAACGCCGGACGCTCCGAGAGCCGACCCTGTGTTTACTGCCCAGTGATCCAGCTTCCATGTTTCAGGAACTGAAACGGTGTTATCCATTACAAGCGCTTCAATATCACGATCGCTTACTGTTTTCTTTTTATCGGCAAGAGTCTTGAATCCGGCGAAAACTTTTTCAAAAGTTTGAGGCTCAAAGACGTGCCCCAATTCATTCAGGCGTTCTTCAAAAGCATGACGGCCGGAATGTTTTCCGAGAACAATGCGGTTTTTCGGGATGCCGATTGTTTCGGGGGACATGATCTCGTAAGTTTCACGCTTTGTTAAAACTCCGTGCTGATGAATTCCGGCTTCATGGGCAAAGGCATTATCGCCGACAATGGCCTTATTCGGCTGAAGTTTTACACCGGTCACCTGCGCCACAAGACGGCTTACCGCATAGATCTGCGTAGTATCAATTCCGGTATCAACGGAAAAATAATCTCCGCGTACTTTTAAACCCATAACAAGTTCTTCCAGCGATGCGTTGCCGGCGCGCTCTCCTATGCCGTTGACAGTACATTCAACCTGATCCGCGCCGTTTACAATCGCGGAGACGCTGTTTGCCACGGCAAGCCCCAAATCATTGTGGCAATGCACAGAAAGGCATACCCTTTCAAGACCTGATGTATGTTTTTTCACATAACGGATTCGTTCCCCGAATTCAACCGGCATTGCGAAACCTACAGTATCGGTAAAATTTACAGTGAGCGCTCCGGCTTTAATTGCCGCGCCGAACACCTTGCAGACAAAACCGGGATCGCTGCGGAAAGCGTCTTCCGCCGAAAACTCAACATCATTGCAAAATTTTTTCGCGTACTTTACAGAAGCGGCAGCCTGTTCCAGCACCTGTTCCTTTGTCATTTTCAGCTTGTGTTCCATGTGAAGGGGCGAGGTTGCAAGAAACACATGAATACGCGGGCTTGCCGCTTTTGCAAGCGCTTC
>JAIRUY010000160.1 GCA_031254175.1 Treponema sp. | reverse complement strand
AGCGAAGATTGAACATTTACGATTATTTTTTTTTTCATTTGATTATTTCGAGGGGACCATATATTTCTAATAATCCATATTCACGATTTTCCATTTCTTCAATATCCTGTTTTGCGTTTATTAATAATTGCGATAATGCTTTTATGATCGACATATGCGCACTCTCCAAATATTGGTGTTAAAATGCTAACCAATTTCCAGGAAAGATTTGCATCCAATAGAAGTTTCATAAAATATTTATACTGTTGCTAAAACTTTTACAATTTCTTCACGGCGGGCAGCAAAGGCCAAAGCCGCTTGTATATGGACTGCTTTTAGCGGAGGGTAATCATCAAGTATTTCAGAGGCAGGAATTCCCTCAGATAACCACTGGAGAATATCCCCGACTGTTATTCTGGTTCCTTTTATACAAGGTTTTCCAAAGCGAATATTTTTATTGATTTCAATATATTTTGAAAGTTCCTCAGTGCCCATGATTTTATCATACTATTCCTGATCTTGGTTTGTCAATTCATGAATAAATACAATTATGTATGATATTTTAGACAGTTTTTCACAGCAAACCCCATGTCTACCTCTGCTGGCATGAATATCCACCTTGTAGCAATTCCCACCCAAATGCGTAAAGGCCGGAGAGTTGCTACAAGGCAGACATTTATGATACATTTGAGTACCTTTGAGACTTTCGTTGAGAATACAAATTAAAGATATTCGGGACAATAAATGAGTAAAATATTAAAAGCAGATCAAATGAACAAGTGCAACGGATGCTTTACATGTCAGCGCGTCTGTGCCGGCATAAATCATAAAAGTTATTCTGATGATGAAAGCGCGATAAAGATTCGTTCTCTGGGAGGCTTGGCAACCGGCAAGTTCCATGCAATATACTGCCTTGCATGTGTCGATGAAAGGGCGTGTGCCGCCGTTTGCCCGACGGGCGCATTGACAGACAGAGAAGGCGGCGGCGTTATATTTAACAGTAAAAAATGTATTATGTGCAAAAAATGCGCGGAAGCATGTATTGTAAACGCAGTTCATTTTACAGGAGAGCATACTCTGCCGATTATCTGTAAACACTGCGGAATTTGCGTAAAATACTGCCCTCATAAATGTCTTAAAATGGAGGAAAGATAAATGATAAACGAAAAATATATAAAAGTTCTCTACGTTGATCTTTCTTCCGCAAAAGTTAAAGTTGAATTGAGGGAAGATTTATATGAATATCTCGGCGGAGTTGGAGTGGCTTCAAAATTACTGCTGGAAAATATAAACAGCGAAGCGGAGCCGCTTGATGAAAGCCAGCCGATTATATTTTCCATAGGCGCTTTAAGTTCAATTTTCCCCGTAGTATCAAAAACAGTTGCCATGTTTATTTCGCCGGTTACGGGAGAACTGGGAGAGTCGTACGCCGGCGGCAGGCTTGCCTATACAATGTTTAACGCAGGTATAGACGCGCTGGTTATTAAAGGCAAAGCAAAACATCCTTCATTTTTATCCATAAACAATAACATTATTGATATTAAAGATGCCCGCGCTTTTTGGGGTTTAACGGCGGAAAAAGTCGGTCAATATATCAGAACAATTGTCGGCGGCTCAGGCAAACGTTCAATTATGCGAATTGGCCCTGCCGGAGAAAACTTGTGCAAAATTGCGAATGTAAACGTAGATACTTACAGACATTTCGGCAGGATGGGTCTGGGAGCCGTATTTGGAAGTAAAAATTTAAAAGCAGTTCAGGTAAGCGGAGACTATATAAAAAGACCCATCGATCATAAAAAATACATCAAAGTATATAATGAAATCTACAACAAAGTTACTTCTACCCCGATTATGTCAAAGTATCACGACCTTGGAACGCCGATAAATGTTAAAGTGTTAAACAATATTGGAGCTTTGCCTTCGTTTAATCTTCAGCAGTCGTCGTTTGAAAAAGCAGACGATATCAGCGGAGAATATTTTGCTGATAACAATTTGGTGCGTAAAATGGCCTGTGTAGGCTGCCCTGTCGGATGTATTCATATCGGGCAGGTGCGAAGGGAATTTGACAAAGGGCACGAATACGAAACTCTTCATGTTGCCTATGATTATGAATTGATCGCCGCGCTTGGATCATATTTGGGAATAAGCGATGCAAACGCCATTCTGGAATTGATTGACGCTGTAGAAGAATACGCTCTCGACGCAATCGCGGGAGGTATTGCCCTTGCGTATGCGACAGAGTGTTATCAGAAAGGCATTATTACAAAAGAGCAGACAATTGTAGATTTGTTATTTGGAGAAAAGAGCGGATATTTACAGGCGATTAAATTTATGGCAACAAAAGCAAACGACTTTTATTCCGCTTTGTCAGACGGCGTATATGTCGCATCAAAAAAATACGGAGGCGAAGATTTTGCAGTCTCTATCGCAAAACATGAAATGCCTGCCTATCATACAGGCTACGGCGCCATTGTAGGTTACGCGTGCGGTGCGAGGCACAGCCATCTTTGCAACGGCGGTTATTCCTATGATCAAACCCACAGAACGCTTGATAAGGAAAAATTCGTAAATGACCTCTTCGATGAAGAAAAAAAACGCTGCGTATTAAACTCCCTTGTAATCTGTCTTTTCGCAAGAAATGTATATGATGATGAAACAATTTTAAAAGCGCTGGATGCGATTGGAATTACAGGTTACGACCATGAAAAATTAAATAACCTTGGAGAAATGATCTACAAGGTAAAATTACAGATCAAGGAAAAACTGGGCTTTGATCTCAGCAATGTGCAATTATCAAAGAGGGTTTTTGAAACCCCTGCCATGGGGGAAATTCTGGATGAGAACATTGTCAGGGAAATGATTGAAATGTTCAAAGAGAAGAATAATAAATTATTGCTTAAAGGCTTATCTGACGGGAAACAGGGCCTTTAAAAAAGAATGGCTAAACGTAATTTATATTTAAGCAATGTGCCTGCAGAAGAAGCGCTTTTTAAATTTCTGGAAGCCGTTATCGGTTCGCAAAACAAAAACTGCTGCGAAAACATTCCTTCAACAGAGGCTCTTGATCGCATAACATCGGAAGCGATCTATGCCCGGTGCTGTTCGCCGTTATATAACGCGGCGGCAATGGACGGTATAGCGGTCATATCCAAAGTTACTGCCGGCGCCTGCGAAACAACGCCTGTAAGCCTTTTAAAAGACAGGGACTTTGTTGTCGTAGATACCGGCGCCTCCGTCAAGCCGCCTTTTGACGCGGTAATTATGGCGGAAGATTTGCAGGAAGTTGACGAAAACACAGTATTGATCCGTCAGGCCGCCGCCGCATGGCAGCATATGCGCCCCATTGGAGAGGATATCGTTACAGGGGAGATGATCCTTACGGGCAGATACCGGATACGTCCGGTTGATATCGGCGTTTTGCTGTCGGCAGGTGTCGCAAAAATCAGCGTTTTGCAAAAACCAAAGGTGGCCATTTTCCCGACAGGAAATGAAATCATCGATCCGGGTGATTTCACCAATTCCGAAGAAACTCCAAAAGAAGGCAAAATCATAGAGTCCAACTCAAGGATGCTGGAAGCAATGGTAAGGCAAGACGGCGGTGCGGGAAAATGTTTTAATGTTATTCCTGATGATCCTGCGTTACTTGAAAACGCCGTAAAAAACGCTTTATCTCAATATGATATGATACTGATAATCGCCGGTTCCAGCGCAGGAACCGAAGATTATACAGCTGTCGTGCTTAAAAAACTTGGCAAAATAATTGTTCATGGCGCTGCGATCAAACCGGGCAAGCCGGTAATCCTTGCGGTTGCAGACGGTAAACCGGTGATTGGTATTCCGGGATACCCTGTGTCGGCTTTTATTGCCTACAGGAATTTTGTATCTCCTGTTCTTGCCAGACTTGCAGGCAAAAAAGAGGCGGAACTTCCAGTTGCAGAAGCAATAATAGCCAAGCGGCTTGTTTCGTCTCTTAAGCACAGGGAATATGTTCGCGTAAAAGTCGGCAATGTAGACGGCAGACTGGTAGCGTCTCCTTTGGCGCGGGGAGCCGGAGCGGCAATGTCACTTGTACGCTGTGACGGTATCTGCATCATAGAACAAAACTGTGAAGGTATTGAAGCGGGAGAAACCGCAGCGATAGAACTCCTGCGGCCGTTACACGAAATTGAATGTGCCCTTGTTTCTACAGGAAGCCATGATCTTATTTTGGACGTAATAGCTGACATAATGGCTTATAAAGGCTTTTCCGCAGGAACCCCCGGCGTCAGCTTCCAGAGTACCCATGTTGGCAGCATGGCAGGACTAATGGCGCTGAAACGGGGTGAATGTCATATTGCCCCAATTCATTTGCTGGACGAAGATACAGGCAGCTACAACATTCCGTTTCTGAAACGCCTTTTCCCCGGCCCTCTCAACGATAGTTTCCGGAGCACGCCAATGTGCCTGATTAAGGGAGTTGGCAGAGTCCAGGGGTTGATTGTAAAAAAGGGAAATCCTCATAATTTATGCACACTGGAAGATCTTTTAAACTGCCGATTCATAAACCGTCAGCGGGGTTCGGGAACAAGGCTCTTTCTTGATTATAAATTGAAACAAGCCGGTCTTGACCCAAAAAACATTTGTGGATATGAAAGGGAAGCTGTTACACACATGGCAGTTGCCGCCGCTGTCATTAACGGCGATGCTGACGCAGGAATGGGAATTTATTCGGCGGCAGCGGCGTTAAATCTTGACTTC
This sequence comes from Treponema sp., assembly GCA_031254175.1. Classification (GTDB taxonomy): domain Bacteria; phylum Spirochaetota; class Spirochaetia; order Treponematales; family Breznakiellaceae; genus WQXQ01. Next base: position 2,996 of record JAIRUY010000160.1, on the reverse strand, counting down.
ATCCCCCTTGGAAGTGAAGAATATGATTTCGCCATTCCGCCTAAGTTTCTTGATTTGCCTCAACTGCAAATGTTTCTGGAAATTTTTAAAAGTACAAGTTTCCGCAGACGGATTGAAGAGCTTGGCGGATATACCCTTGAACGAAGCGGCGAAATAGTAAAAATTTAGTTTGCGCGACAAATTGCCGCGGTTTTACTTTCCGGCGGCTTCATATATTATCTGCAAAGTTCGTCCCACGCATTTTTCCCATGAAAAACTTTTTGCTCTTTCGATGCCCAGACGGCGGCAATCGTTGTAAATATTGCTGTCATTGCTTATTGTAACCATACGATCCGCCATATCTTCCGCATTGACAGGATCAAAATATAATGCGGCGTGGTCCGCCGTTTCAGGAAGCGCGGCGGCGCGTGCGCAGAGCACAGGCACTCCGCTGGCCATCGCCTCCAGCGCTCCCAAACCAAAACCTTCAAACATGGAAGGAATAACGACAAAATCAGCTCCGGCGTAAAGCTCAGGCAGGCTCTTATGAGGGAAATGCCCTGTAAGAAAAATATCGTTGCGCCAGGGGGAAGCGGCGGCAGCTTCTTTTACAAGGCCGGCATTGTTGCTCTCTCCGCCTGCCAAAACAAGACGATGCGGAAATTTGGTTTTCTCCTTAAAAATTCCGAAGGCTTCTATAAGTCTGATATGGTTTTTATCAGGGTGGTCAATGCGTGAAACGCATAGTACATAAGGCCGCCTGAAACTGAACGGCTGAATCAATAAAACGCTTTCTTCATTTCTTTGACGAGGATAAAAAGCGCTGTGATCAATTCCGTTTGGTACAACTTCAATTCTGTTTTCCTTAATGCGGGCATGTTTCACGAGCTCTTGTTTAACCCATTCGCTCACAGCAATAATTCTGTCCAAACGGCGAAGTGAACTGGGCATTATTGTCCTGAGCAAAGCGCCCGGCTTTTCTATTGTCTTGCGGTAGCCCAGGTACGGCGACATATCATGAATTACGCCAATCGCCGGACACGGAGAATTATACGGAAGGCATCTGTTGGCGGCAGGGAAAAAACAGGCATTGTATTTTCGCTTTTCCGCGAATTTGGGATATTTATATAAATGCCATAAGGCGTTTGCAGTTCTTCCCTGAACTTTGCATTGCGGAATAAACTCAAAGTTCGGCGCCGCTTCGCTGTAGGTAAAACGGTCATATTCCCACCCAAAAAGCTCAAATAAAGCTTGTGAAGGCGTAATTCGCTTTAAAAACTGGGTTAAATACATACCCACTCCGGGCTTACCCCCGTCGCAGGCAAAAGTATCCAGCCCTATCTTCATTTTTGCTCCTTTGGTTCCGTCTGCTATTCAATTGTATCACAAACAGAAAAAGGAGTCATGGGCAATTAGGGCAAAATGCCAAGGCATAAAAAAGCCCAGCACCCAAGAATTCAGGTACTGGGCAAAAAAGTTCCCCCTTCTTCCCGAAGGGAATGCCGCCGGCTTTCCTTTAAAATAAAAAGCCCCTCCAAAACCGGCGAAATGCCGCAAGAAATTCCTTATTTTTCGTTTTTATACCCCAACTTTCTTTATTTCCTCAATAAACTCATCCAAATCCTTAAATTGCTTATAAACCGAAGCAAAACGGATGTATGCAACCTTGTCCAATTTACCAAGCCTTTCCAAAACCAAATCCCCGATGATTGTACTTGTAATTTCTCTTGAACCCTTGCTTAAAATAGCTGTCTCATCCTCAATTTCGTTGACGAGGTTTTCAATCTGCATTTGCGAAAAGGGGCGTTTTTCCAGCGACCTTATCACTCCGCGTTCAAGCTTGATACGGTCGAAAGGTTCACGCCTGCCGTCCCTTTTAGCCACCATGAACTGAATTTCATCGATTCGCTCATAACTGGTAAATCTGTAACTGCAGCTGATACACTCCCTGCGCCGCCTTACAGCGTCCCCGTTTGCCAAAGTCCGGGATTCTACAACCTTGTCTTCAATTGTGCCGCAGTGAGGGCATCGCATTTTGTGTCCTTTCTTCCCAATGACGCTATATACAGTACCCCATATATAGCGCTTTTCCTCACATATATAGTACCATATATATAGCGTATATGTCAATATATTACGCTATATTTTGTGTAGTTTTTATGAATTTACCAAACGTCTGTTAAGGTGGTGGATTGCTCTTGTTTTTTATTTTGTGAAATACATGCTAGATTTGGTAAGGGAATATTATAAATACAGAAAATGAAAAAAAATTATAATAAAGTTTCCAACAGTACAAAATCTTCGGGGTGTTTCCGATAATGTTGTACACCTTCTTCAATAAGGGTTTGTTCTTCTTCGGTTAAGTCAGTTTCAATATAGATAGGCTCTTCTGCGTATGCTTGCCCTCGCACTTTTTCCAGAACGACTCGCATAAGTTATCATATCCCCTTTATCTCATGCTTGCAACTGCCAATTTGATATAGAACTATGCGGCTTCGCCTCAGTAGGCAAAACATGGTGTTCGCCCGTACTTCGCATAACAAACGTCTGTTAAGGTGGTATGAAGCCTAACCATTTCATAGATGAGTTCGTGAAGGGCATTTGCGGTAAAACTTTTTAGGTACGTCTTCGGTACATGATATTTATATTTTAGAGTCATGAGACTGAGGCTTCGCTGTAGTTGACTGGTATTTATCCCTTATATTTTGCTTCAAATTTATTAATCTGAGTTTTAATTACCTGATCCATTCCTTCTAAGACAGATTTATGAAGTGTTCTTACAGCTTCTACTGGTATACAGGTTTTTGAAAATAATTCTGTAGGGTCTATTTTTAATGCATAAGCTATTCGTTCTAATACTTTATCAGAAGGAAATTTTTTTTCTAACTCTATCATTGCTATATAAGCAGGTGCAATATTGGCATTTTCTGCCAGTTTTGCCTGCGAAATACCTAGTAAATGTCTGTGATTTCGAATATTAATGGCCAAAATATGCCGTAAATTTGTTTTCATTACTG
>JAIRUY010000071.1 GCA_031254175.1 Treponema sp. | reverse complement strand
TATTTCTCCGCTCCTTCTAAATATAGAGTAATAACATTGCTTTCCGGCTCTCTTTCAAGAATACAGTCATATTCAAAAGCATTATCGCCAAGTATGGTAAACCTATGGGAACGCCGCCGGCCTTTATATAAAAGCCGCTGTTTATCCCCACGAAGGGTAAAGCCCTCATCAACAGGCGGAACAAACCGCAAGCCCTGTTTGCCGCCCCATCGGGTAAGTCCCCAAGCTGGCGTTTTTTCTCCCAAATCAACCGTAACCGGAAAGTCAGCGATAGATTGCCTAAACTGTGCTTTCCTCATTGCTCATTGCTCCCTGCAAATTATTCATTGACCCAGTATTGTAATTTCCCATAGCACTTGCAGAGTATCGCTTGCCGTTACATTAACCGATGGCGTTATTTGAGCATAAGCCAAACAATTTGCCGTACCGTCGTTGCCGTTAAGCAAAGCCGCTTCGTTTATACCATTTGCATTTAACGAACCAGCCGCAAAAGTTGCCCGATAGGTTACTGTTGTATCACCAGTAGAACCCCATGCCGCTTTCAAAGCCGGATAACCGCTATCAAGTTGTTTTGGGCTTCCGGTAACAGTGTTGCATTTGGTATTTGTTTTGGTAGAGTTGCCGGTCCAGCCAGTACCAACAGCAATATAACCGTTAGTACCATTAATCTTTGTCTTTGCTTGCGTAGGCATAAGAGCGTCAGCAATTAAAGCGTCTCCCTCTCTGGTAACGACATTATGTTGCCGATACTCCATAAGACGCCCATTCATTTTAAGGAGCCGTCCAAACCAACCAGGCGCACGGCGTTTAACATTACCGTCTTTATCAACAACCCTGACAGTTACCGAGCCCTTAATACTTATTTTGTCTCTCATACTAACGTCCTCCAATAATTAAAGTACCGCAGACACCAACAGCCAGCCCGCCTAATATGCCAAACAAAACACCCAAAACAGTATTTTTCCTTCCGCTCCTTCTTGTATCTGTAACTTCCTGTGCTAATGCTTCCGTTTCATTCCGTAGACGTTGTGTTTCACGCAATAGAATCGCTTCACGTTCAACCATCGAAAGCACCGCCGCCTTTGCTGCTTCCCCTGCCGCCTGTTTTATCGCTTCCAATGCTGCCTCGGATATTTCGTCAATCAGCAAGTCTATTTCTAAATCTGTAAAAAGCCTCATCCCGTTTTCGCTCAAACTCGGCGGCTGCTCCGTCGGCTGCTCTGCGAACATCGGGCAGGGTATCAAGAAACTCAATAGCGTCAGTATTGTTATAATCTTCCCGCAACTGTTCAACAGCCTGTATTTTTTCAACATACTCTAATTTCTCCTTGTTCTTCCTGTTACAATAAATAATCCCGAAAATTACACCGCAAATTATCAATGCGGCAATAAACCCGATGATTAAACCCAAAGCAAAATCAGTAAAAAAAAACCTTTTCATTTGCTCATTCCTCTGCGGCATGGAAGCGATTTTTTCAGAAATGCTCCTTGTTCCAACGAGACACAACTTTCAAACCCATAATCCCGAACAGGACAATCACAACAATACAAAACCATATCCAATCCCGGATATGACCCTTCACTAAAAGCCAACTGGACAGGTAAAGGCAAAAAGGCTTAAATCCAATCATCTTTGACGGTAAGGAAATTAACCGCTTTCCAAGAATTACCCACAATTCTTTTGCTGTATGTTCCCATGAAGGTTTGTCAGAAATAATTATCCCGTCAGTGTCATTCACTTTCTTTTCATTGTTGCTCATAGTTTAAGCCTGCTTTTTTATTAAGGGTTGTCGGCGTCCTTCATCAACCGTCATGTCGTAAAACTTCCTGCACACTTTCTTTTCCTGCCAGTGTTTTATCTTACGCCTTGCTTTTTTCTTCGTTTCTGCACAGAAGCATAAAGTAATAAGTTTTGACTTCGCTGAAACCTTGCAATGCAGACAATCGGAACAGTTTTTCTCTTTCTTCATATCAAGCTTCAAAATACTTCCCGAATTCAGGATCAAGCCCATAGGTGGTTTTCCCTTCTTTAGCCAGCCGTTCCAACACTTCACGATTAAGCCCCCTGACAGCAACCGCATACCCATTGTTCTGATACCAGTTGGAAACTTCCGCAATCTGCCGGACTTTCGCATAAGGCTCTTGCGAGTTCAGCACAATACCGCTTTCAAGAATTCCGGCTATGTGTGTTGCAGTTCCGGCAGCGACCATGCGATCACCGTGTTTCTGGTTTTTCTTCGTTATGTAAAAAACCGCCCGGATTGTATCCGGCCGGGGATTGATTACCGTAAAAACACGCTTGTATAAATCGTCAGCGGTAGTCCGTATCATAAAGCCAGTTGCCGCAAACAGAGCCATGCACACCGCGCCGGAACAATCAGACTTTTCAGGGTTTTCATTTCCCCAACCGTAAGGGCTTCCGAATTGCAAAAGCAGAAAATAAATAAACTTGTTTAGTTCACTCATTTTCTCAAACTGCATTTTTTCATTTTCCATTAAGTTGTTCCACTTAATTTTCATTTATTTCCCTCCGTCGCCCCGTTAATTTTTCTCGCATACAGCGGCATTTATTGGGGCTCTCGCCGTGCTGCATTTATTCATCAACACCATACGCACCTGCTATGGTGCTAATTCCTGGCGTTAAAAAAATTAACGATGATCGAAACCGCCAACGCCGCCGAAGCAATGATCACACTAAAAACCGATATACGCTCCTTACCCCGTTCCCCTTCTTTTTTTTCAAGCCGATTAACCCTGCCGATATCTTTCTCTTTGAATTCTCTCATTTCTCCTTTCAGTTGCCGCATTTCTCCAAGCGTCTCTACAATCAGCCGCCTGTCGTCATTAGTCATTACTGCTCCCTGTCTATTGGTTTTATTGTTCTTCATTTTCCGAACCCCCTGCCTCTGTCATTTTGAAAGTTGCTACAAACGCAGCATCACGTTTATATCTAAAAGAAAGAGCATTTATCGTACCTGATAACCGTTCTCTCCTGGTTGCTATTTGAACCTTTGCCCCAACACGGGCATTAAATAAAGCCCGATGTGTTTTAACCGTAAATTCCTGTTTGTTTTGAATTCGCTCTGCCAGTTCACGTATCACCCAATCCTCATATTGAGGCTTGCCGTCAATTTCGTATTCAGAAAAGTAAGAACCGGACACATTTAATGCGACAGTTCCATAGTTTTGTATTCCCTCGTTATCACGGACAAAGCAAGAACGGTTTAAGTCAAGAACAATCGGGCGGCCATAAATAGATGCCTTATATAAATCGCTGTCATTTTCCTTGCTAAGTTTCAAAATTGCCCTGTCATAGTTTGTGGTTATGTCATATTGCGTATATGAAAATGCCCCGCCGTCATAATCAAGACGGTTTTCAGCTTCTTCCTTACTGTCTATCTCATCAGCAAAAATTACATTTCTTTCTTTTCCATTAGCGTCAATGACACGATA
>JAIRUY010000059.1 GCA_031254175.1 Treponema sp. | reverse complement strand
CAACTTCTTCATTTTCGAAGTAATATTCTATCTGTTTATCACGATATCCGGAGGCAAGGAAATTTTCGGCAAGATCGAGAAAATTCGCTATTTTTTGTTTTTCTGCGGAAGTCATACATATTATTCAACCGTATTAAATGAGGTAAAGCAAGGTGTTTTTATAAAACAAGGTATTTTTATAAGGAAACAAATTCAGTTTTATTGACAAAAAATTCAAAATATACATTATAGATAATTACTGGAGGAATCGACATTATGGTATTTTTGCGAAAAAAAAAGAAAAAAATCCTTGCGGTGGATGACAGTGAAATAAGCCTTGATATGGTTGAAATCATGTTACAGGATAAATATACGGTTCTTCCGACCAAATCGGGAAAGGAAGCACTGGAATATTTGCTGTACCATGATACTGTTGATCTGATTTTGCTGGACTTGATTATGCCGGAAATGGATGGATGGGAAACATATAACCGAATAAGAGATTTAGGATTAATTGGCAATGTTCCGATAGCTTTTCTGACATCTGTTGATGGAGTATATGAACAAAACCATGCAAAAGAAATAGGAGCCGCCGATTATATTTTAAAACCGTTTACGAGGATAGATTTATTAAAAAGAATAAAGATAATATTTAAGAAAAACCGAGGAAAGAAATAACGTAAAAACATATCAGAAATTGGAACAATTCGTGAAAATATGTGAACCTTTAGAGCCAAAGCCGTTGATATTGGCTGTATCCGCCCGTTTTGGCATGTAACAAATTTGCTCTTTCTTTGTATTATTGTTATAATACAAACAATGGAGGAAGTTGTTTATGAGAAGCACAAAGATTTTCATTTTTTCAATGCTTTTTTTTGGTATTGCGCTGAATTGTTTTGGGCAGACAGGCGGAATAAACATTGATGTCTCAGTATCAAATTCCGGCAATGAAACTGAAGATTACCTTTACAGAATCAATGGTATAAGTACTGAAGAAGATATAGGCGGCGTTGAAGTTTCACGGGGCCGTTACCATGATAACAACAGGTATTACTTGTCTTTTGCAAATTATAACAATTTTTCTGTTAGTGTAATCTACGAAGTAGAAACATCTGATATACGCAAGTTAACAGGGACGCTGGTTTTAAGGCCTTATGAGAAAAAAGAATCAAATGATACTTTTTTCCAGCCTGAGAGTTTTGTGTTAATTTCAAGGAAACTAAACAATTAACACGACAGCTCATGGTTTTTGCTGACGTTTTTCTAAGTTATTTTTTTTATCTGATTGACAAGAGCGGCCATATCGCGGGCAAGGGGAGAAGTTAAAGTCTGTCCGTCAGGAAGTGTGATTTCAAGCGCATGAAGGCCCAACCGGGAGAGCAGAGGTTTTTCTTCAAAAGGATCTCCGCGCCATGAACGCTTAAAAGATGAAAGTTTTACGGTTGATGGTTTCCCGTATAATTCATCGCATACAACAGGATGTCCAAGAGAGGCTGCATGTACCCTAATCTGATGAATTCTCCCTGTTTCAGGTAACGCTTCAAGTACGCTGTAATTTCCTGCGCTCATTTGACAGAAAAACAAGGTTTTTGATTCTTTGCCCCGGTATTTGTCAATGATTGTCATGTGCTTTTTATTTCCGTTAGGCACAAGCGGAAGATCGCAGATCATTTCTTTCCATGAAGGCCGGCCATGCACAATAGCCGTATAACGTTTTTTGACTTTTCTTTGTTCAAAAGCACAAGACAAATTACGATGGGTTTCCCTGTTTTTTGCGAATATAACAAGACCGGATGTTTCCTTGTCTATGCGGTGAACTGTGTAAATTTTATGTTTTTTTAAATCACGTTCAAGAAGCCTGTCAAGTCTTTCTTTTGCTTCATCCCATCTGTCTCCGCCTACGGATACTCCTGATGTTTTATTTACAGCAATAAAATCATCATTTTCAAAAATAATTGTATAAGGCGGAATGTTTTTCATGAGAAGAATTAAGTAATTATTCTTGAGCCGGGTTTTACGAGAGGGATTCCCTTTTTACACAACTCACATTCCAAAGGCTCCCAGTTTTCTGCGGCAAGTTTAACAGCGGGATAAAACGGCAACGGAACTGGAGGCGCGTCTTTCGCGCGCCTGTCAACAACACACGCAAGGGCGGCAACGGAAGCGCCTGCTTCTTCAAGTGCCCGGGCGCACTCCATGTAGGATTTTCCTGTTGTAACAACATCTTCAACAATAAGAATGTTCTGTCCGCTTTTGACATCAAAACCCCGGCGTAAAACCATTTTGCCGTTTTCGTCACGCTCCGTAAAAATCGCAGGAAGAGATAGCTGCCTTGCGATTTCCCAGGCTGCGATTATTCCGCCCATTGCGGGTCCTGCGACAATGTCAATTTTTATTTTTTTATTTTTAATATCTTCCCTGATCAGGCTGACAGCCGGCTCAAGCGCAGAGCAGGCTTTGTCCGGATACTGTAAAAGTTTTGCGCATTGAAAATATTTATCGGAATGCCGGCCTGAACTCAGCAGAAAATGCCCTTCCAGCAGTGCCTCTGATTCACGAAGTAAATTAAAAATATTTTCCATATTTACCATCCGCCTTCATTTATTCTCTGATTGATATACTTTTAAGATTTGAGAGTTTTAAATCAATCATATATTTTTTTATTCCGTCAATTATATCCGGCATTGTATGCGGATTGACAAAGGTAGCAGAGCCGATCTGAACGGCGCAAGCTCCTGCCATAAGATATTCAAGCGCATCTTCTGTGCAGGATATACCGCCAATGCCTATAATAGGCACAAGAAGGCTTGAGTTTTTTAACGCATCGTACAGCTCCCAAATAATTCTTAAAGAGATAGGTTTGATTGCAGGGCCGGAAAGTCCTGCGGTTATATTTTCAAAAACAGGCTTTCTGCCGGCTATATCGATTGCCATGCCTTTAAAGGTATTTACAAGAGAAAGAGCGTCCGCTCCGGCGTTGACACAGGCAAGAGCCACAGCGTTAACAGAAGGTGCGTTAGGCGAAAGTTTAACCATAAGCGGCTTGTTTGTACAAACGCGCCTTACTGCCATGACAAGAGAAGCCGCTGTTTCCGGATCAAGCCCAAAAGCCATCCCTCCTTCTTTAACATTTGGACATGAAATATTCAGCTCTATCATATCAACGGGAGATTCGTTTAACAATACCGCTCCGTCAACATATTCATCTGACGATCCTCCTGACAGGTTTGCGATTATTACAGTACCAAGATTTTTAAGGCCGGGAAGATCCTTTTCAAGAAACGCGGGGATACCGGAGTTTTCAAGTCCGATTGAATTCAAAAGGCCGGACGGCGTTTCCAAAACGCGGATGCCGGCATTTCCCGTCTTTGGCATAAGTGTCAGTCCATTTGTGCAGATACCGCCTAGAAGAGACACATCAAAAAAAGAAGAGTATTCGGTTCCGCAGCCGAATGTGCCGGATGCGGCGATAACAGGATTTTTAAAACGGACTCCTGCAATATTTAACGAAAGATCAGGGCTTGGCGGTTTAAACATTGTTTCAGTCATTGAAAATTACATCTCCGGCGGGGAAAATCGGTCCGTCAGAACAGCATCTGCGGTTTCCGTTTACAGTACGAATCGTGCAGCCAAGGCAAGCGCCCGCTCCGCAGGCCATTCTGCTTTCAAGAGAAAGAAAACAGGGAACGTCTGCTGATTTACATTTAATTTTTACTATTTTTAGCATGGGAGTTGAACCGCATGCAAATATTACGTCATAACTGCAAGGGTCGGAAAAAAAATCCAAAATTAAGCCTTTATTTGCATTTTTTCCGTCTTCGGCGGCAATGACAATTTTTTCTGATTTTATTGCAGAACCAAGAACTAAATTTTCCTGTATTTTTTCTTCAAAACCGTTTTTGAAACCAGCGTAAAGGTGAAATGTAAAATCAGGCCTTTCCGCAGCCAATGCGGCAAGAGGGGCAATTCCGGCGCTGCCGCTGATAAGTGCGGCTTTTCCGCTTTCTGGCAAAAAATCAGCCCATGCGTTTCCAAACGGTCCGGACAATCTGATTTTTTCGCCCGGATTTAATTTAGAAAGTTCGATAGTCCCCCTGCCTGCTTTTGTTATAAGAAATTTTACCAATTTTTCCCGCGGATTATATTCAAATATTCCAATTGGACGCGGAAGAAAAACAGAGGAGCGCTCCGGCTTTATCATAAAAAATTGACCGGCTCTCGGCGGCGGCCATTCCCAGTTAACATAAAGAATAAAAATTTCTTCTGTTACGTGAATAATTTCTTTGAGTTCGCAGGATTGTGACTTGGCATTATTTATTTCACACATATACACTTATAATTCCCTGCTGATTTCATCCCTCATTTTTACAGCCGCTTTGAGTGCAGCTTCGGCGGCAAAATTATTGTCCGCTTTTTCGTTTTTCGGCTCTTTCTGCCATGCGGTAATAATTGAGCGGGAAGCGTTCACTACGCCGCCGTTTCCGTTTTGTAAGAGCAAAGCGGCTTCTTTTGCGCCGCCTCCCTGCGCGCCGTAACCGGGTATCAGGAAAAAAAGGTTCTGATAATTTTTTCTGATTTCCGCGGCTTCCTCTTTTTCCGTACAGCCGATTACAGCGCCGAAAAGGCCGTAATTGTTTTCTCCCTTATATTGACTGGCAAGAGAAGCTAATTTATCTCCAACAGCGTGGTAAAGGCGTTTCCCGCCGCCAATTTCCAGATACTCAAAATCCCTCATGCCGGGATTGCTTGTTCTCATAATAACAAAAGCGCCCTTGCCTTTTTTTTCAGCTTCTGAAAGCCAGGGCTGTATCGAGTCCATTCCCATATAAGGACTAAGAGTAACAAAATCAGCTTCAAATTCACCTGAAAAATGGGCTTTCGCGTAACGGACTGCGGTATCAGCTATATCGCCGCGTTTTATATCGGCAATAGCGATGCTGTTTTTGCCGCGGATATATTCAAGGGTTTTTGCATAGGCGCAAAGCCCCGCAGTTCCCATTTCTTCGTAATATGCAATCTGCAGCTTGTAACAGGCGGCTGTCTCAAAAGTAGAGTCAATGAGCGCCTTGTTAAATGCAAAAACAGCATCGGCATCATTTTTTGCTTTTTGTCTTTGTGCAGGCGGAACATAATCCGCAGAAGTATCGAGCCCTATGCAGACATGCCCCCTTGCCGAGACCGCGTCAAATAACTTATCAACAGCAGCTTTCATTTAAAATCCCCGGCGCAAATTATTTCATCGCAGTATTCACACCGGTAAGTGCGATGTTCAGGATTATCAAGATGAAAGACATGAGGTATATATTTTTCCGTTGAACTTATGCAGCGGGGATTTTTACAGACAAGGACATTTTCTACTTTTTCCGGGAGCTGAAGTTTAATTTTTTTTGTTATGCGTTCATTTTCAATAATGTTTACTGTAATGTTGGGATCGATAAGGCCAAGAACATCAAAGTTAATTGAAATTGTATTGTCAATTTTAATGATGTCTTTTCTTCCGCTTCTTCCGGACGAAGCGTTGGCTACAAAGGCAACTGTGTAAGGCGCTTTTTCAAGGCCGAGCCAGTTGAAAATTCTGATGCCAAGCCCCGCTTTTATATGATCGATTACTATTCCGTTTTTTATTTCTTCTATGTTCAGCATCAATCAGCCTCCACACCCAGAATAGACGCCAATAGCGCCATGCGGACATACATTCCGTATTTTGCCTGTTTAAAATATGCGGCTCTTGGATCCGAATCTATCTCTACTGAAATTTCGTTTACACGGGGAAGCGGATGAAGAACAATTAATTTTTCCTTGCCGCAGGCAATTTTATCACTGTCAAGAACATAGGTGTCTTTCAGGCGGATATAATCGTCTTCATTAAAAAATCTTTCCCTTTGAACTCTGGTCATATAAAGCACATCCAGTTCCGGCATGGATTCTTCAAGGTTTTCTTTTTCTTCAAATTCACAATTAAGTTTTTTTAAATATTTTTTAATATATTCGGGAAGATTAAGTTCTAAAGGAGAGATAAACAGCATTTTGATTTTGTTATAATGGGCAAGGGTTTTGGAGAGGGAATGAACTGTTCTTCCGAACTTAAGATCACCGCAGAAACCAATTGTAAGCGAATCAATTTTGCCTAGAAGCTGTCTGATTGTAAGAAGGTCTGTAAGGGTTTGGGTAGGGTGATGATGACCGCCGTCTCCCGCGTTGATAACCGGCACATTCGAATAACGGGAAGCCAAAAGTGCAGCCCCTTCCTTTGGGTTTCTCATTACAATCGCGTCCGCGTAACTTGATGCCATGCGTATAGTATCTGCAAGGCTTTCGCCTTTGACGGCAGAACTAGAGCCGGGCTCTGCGAATCCAAGGCAGCTGCCGCCGAGACGGAGCATTGCAGCTTCAAAACTCAAGCGGGTTCTTGTGCTTGGCTCAAAAAACAGGGTGGCAAGGAGTTTTCCGCGGCAACTGTCGCGGAGGTATTTTTCGTCTTTTTCTATTTTTTCGGCAAGCTGAAAAAGCCCGTCCAATTCTTCGATAGAAAAATCTTTCGGCTCTACAAGGGATCTGCCTTTTAACATTTATCCTCCGTGATATTTTTGTTGATATATAATACTGTATTTAACAAAGTTATGACAAGATGACGTTGACAGACGCATTACTATTAAGATAGATTGGACTTGTGAGACAACCCGGTTGGTTGTCTCACAAGTCTTGCAAAATGCTACGCATTCTGCTGTTTTTAAACGGAAGTTGTTCAGAAACAATGTATCTTCGATTTGCAATTTCTGAACAACGCTATT